>DATLZF010000434.1:0-2277 GCA_035574135.1 Candidatus Methylomirabilota bacterium | reverse complement strand
TGGGCGTGACGTTGATTTTCATGTCGTCCGGCCTGAGGTTGGACAACCCTTGCGATGCTGTTAACCAACTCCTGGTTCCGGGCCAGAGACGGGGAGAAACGGCCTCCGGCAAACGCCGCCAGGGCGCACGGCTGGCCCGTCAGGCAAGAATCGGCTCGAAACGGAGAGACGCGGAAGTGCCGAAGACACGGCCAGTTGCGGACTTGCGGGCGGAGAGGGGCGTGAACGAGTGGGCTGGAATCGTTGCGGGAAAAAGGATTGGCTCGTCAAGCCAAACAAAGGGTATTTTACGAGGTAGAGACACTGGTAAAGTGATTGATTCGGAATGCATTACTGAAAACTGAGAAGCCCCGCGATCAATGACGGTGGTGGAACCAGCGGCTATGGTACTCCGGAAGAAGACGCCGGAACAGGAGGCCGAACAGCAACATGCCAATGACCGCAAGGATTATCTTCAGCGCAACGCGGCGCGCCTCCAATTCGAGTCGCCGCCGTTTGATCGAACGCCGCACGGCGCGCGCCATTACACTCTCGCCAGTTCGGCCATCCGGCCAGACCGCAGGAGCCGCAACGCGTTGAAGATCACGAGAAGTGAGACGCCCATGTCTGCCGCAATCGCGGCCCAAAGGGACGCGTATCCGGCGAACGTCAGCACCACAAACACGACCTTGACCGCGATGGAAGCGGTGATGTTCTCCCGGATGATCGCCACGGTGCGCTGAGAATGCTGGATGAGCCAGGGCAACTTGGTAAGGTCGTCTGACATCAAGGCGATGTCGGCCGCCTCAATCGCCGCGTCGGTGCCGACGGCGCCCATGGCGATTCCGACGGTGGCGCGGGCCATAGCAGGCGCGTCGTTCACGCCGTCCCCTACCATGCCGACGTTTCCATGTGCTTCAACAAGCCGCTCAACAGCCTTAACCTTGTCGGCGGGCAGGAGCTCAGCTTGAAACTCGTCCACCCCGCTTCGCCTAGCGATCTCAGAAGCCGTGGCCGTGTTGTCACCGGTGAGCATGACCAAGCGCTCGGTCCCGGTTTCCCGGAGGGCCTGCATCGTCCGCGCTAGTCCGGGCCTCAGGGCGTCGGCGAGCGCCACCAGGCCGCAGACGTGCTCATCGTTGCCAATCACGACAACCGAACGGCCGCCGTTGGACAGCTCCACCAGATGCTTGTGAACCTCAGGCGTCTCCTGACCGCGCTCCTCTAGGTAGCGGTGTGACCCCAGCCAGTAGGCCTTTCCGCCCAACTGCGCCGTCGCGCCCTTTCCTTTCACAGCCTGGAAATCCTGTACGGGCTGAAAGGACACTCCACGTTGCCGGGCGTTCTCAACGATGGCCCGGGCCAGCGGATGCTCGCTACGCGACTCGATTGAGGCGGCTCGCTCCAACAATTCCTCTTCCGAATGTCCGTTGAGCGGCACCAAGGCAACGACCGAGGGCTTGCCCTCGGTGAGCGTGCCAGTCTTGTCAAATGCGAGCGCCTTCAGGCGCGCCGGGGCCTCCATGTAAATTCCACCCTTCACCAGCACACCGTTCCGGGCGGACGCGGTCAGCGCCGCCACGATGCTGACCGGCGTCGAGATGACCAGAGCGCAGGGACAACTGATGACCAGGAGAACGAGGGCGCGGTATATCCACTCTTCCCAGGGCGCCCCAAAGAGCCCCGGTGGAATGACCAGGATGGTCAGAGCCAGCGCGATGACGGCCGGGGTGTATACGCGCGCGAATTTCTCCACCCACTGCTCGGAAGGTGCCCGGCGGCTCTGCGCCTCGGCTACCATTCGAATGATGTGAGCCAGCGTCGTATCACTGGCGGCCTTGGTCGATTCGACCTCCAGGGCGCCGTCCCCGTTGATCGTGCCGGCGAAGACCTCGGACTGCGGCTGCTTGGGAACCGGACGACTCTCGCCGGTAATCGGAGCTTGGTCCACGCTGCTCGATCCAGAGACAACTCTCCCGTCCAGCGAAATCCTTTCGCCCGGCCGGACGAGAAAGCGCGTGCCGGGAGCAACCTGTTCCGCAGGAACCTCCTGTTCCGTTCCGTCATCCGACACCACCCGCACGACTGGCGGCGCCAAATCCATCAGGGCTTCCACGGCACGCCGCGCCCTCCCTACGCTCCATGCCTCCAGCAACAGTGAAAGCGAGAAGAGAAAATAGACCGTGGCCGCCTCGAACCATTCACCAATGCCGATTGCTCCGGCCACTGCAATCGTCATCAACAGATTCATATCCGGCCGAAATCTCCCGAGTGCAACCCAGGCCTTTGGGAGAACCA
>DATLZF010000433.1:0-4505 GCA_035574135.1 Candidatus Methylomirabilota bacterium | reverse complement strand
CTCGTGGCCCGGGTGGAATCGACTTACCTGACCGCCACGGATTATTCGCCGGCCATTCGGCCCGCCGTCGTCGCCGGTGAGCGGCTGTTCGAGCTGCGCACCTACAAATGTGAGCCCGGCAGGCTGGCGGCGTTGCATGACCGCTTTCGCCAGCACACGCTGGGGTTGTTCTCCAAACACGGCATGACCCATATCGGCTACTGGACGCCGGTGGAGGCCAGGCAAGGCGCAGCGGACACTCTGATTTACATTCTTGCCCACCGGGATCAGGCGGCGCGCGACGCGAGCTTCAAGGCGTTTCGGGCCGATCCCGACTGGCTGGCGGCCTTGAAAGCGTCGGAGCAAAAGGCCGGTGGATCGCTGACGGTTTCCAATGGTGTGACGTCGGTGATGATGAGGGCCACGGATTACTCGCCGATCCGGTAAGCGGATTGTCCCGGTCCGTCTGCCGTGATCCCTTCTCCGCCAGGAAACGCGCCGCTCGTGGCCGATTTGCCGAGACCGCCACGGTGGCCGGGCCGGGTGCGCCCTTTGTGTCTTGTGGCGCACGCGCACGGGAACCAGTCCGGAAGCCTGGCGGCGGCCGGCCATCGGTTATCGCTTCCGCTTTGTGGCGCACCCCTTGGAGATCACGATGATGATCGATGCAGCCATTCGTCGGAGGCCCTGATGAAGCAGGCCTGAGGCAAGGAGGGCGATGAAGAACTATCAAATTGCCCAGCTCGACGAGATCGGACCGCAGCGCTGCCCGTGTGGCTTCACTCGGCGGGCCTTCGCTGCTCCGCCTGGCAACGCGGCCAGCGTGCACTTGGTGGACATCGAGGCGGATGCCCGGGCGCACTACCACAAGAGGATGACCGAAATCTATCTCGTGCTCGAAGGGACGGGCGAGATGGAACTGGACGGCGAACGAGTGCCGGTCAAGCCGATGACGGCGATATACATTCGGCCCGGCTGTCGCCATCGTGCTCTCGGGCGGCTGCGGATCGTAAACATTCCCGTGCCGGCATTCGACGAGGCAGACGAGTGGTTCGATCAGGAACGAACGGCTCAGGGCCACTCCTGAATCCGGAGATTGCGGAAGCGGATCTCGAGCTTTTCCTGCCTGCGGCCCACGCCGTGAACCTGCAGTCCAATGAATCCGGCCGGCGTGAGGGAGTCCCTGAGGTCCGCAGCGGGGACGCCGTTGAGCCAGGTCTTGATCGAATCGCCCCGGGCTTCGATGCGGAACTTGTTCCAGTCGTTGGTGCGAATGGCCGCCCGGGCGGCGTCATTCCGCTTTAGATCCTGCAGCCAGCCGCGCCGTCCCTCGTCATAAATACCGCCGCTCCAAGCGCGGGCGGTGGGGTCGATTTCCACCTGGTAGCCGTGCACCCGGCCTGCGGGAATGGTGATCCGGCGCCCTTGGTAGTCGATTTCTGTCGGGCGATCGAAAACCTGGCTGCGAATCTGAACCCCGGAGTTGAGTCCGGGCTGACCCTTGAATTCGAGTTCAAGCACGAAGTTGGTGTAGGATCGCTTCGTGCAGAGAAACGAGTTCGGCGTGTTGGGTACGCAGGAACCGACGATTTGGTTGGCCTCCGCCCGGTATATCGCTTTGCCGCCGTGCTGAATCCAGCCTTCGAGGTCCCTTCCGTTGAACAAGCTCACCCAGCCCGGCTCGCCGACGGGCTCCGCCGCCGGGTTCGACAGCGAAGTTGCCACCAGCGAGGCCGCCCAGACGACGAGGCAAAATTTCCTGCGCATGAACGGGGCCACTGTGGGGCGACGCAACGGAGGATCGCAATGATAAATCGCCCGCGGAAGGTCGGCCCGGGTCAGAGCTGCGTGACCAGGACGAACCAAGCAGTATCGTTCTTGTCGTCTCCGCCCAAGGTGAAGAAGCTGCCTTTGCTGAAGTTTTCGACGGTTTTGTTCACCTTCTTGCCTTTGCCGAACAGTGAAACCTCCACTTTGGCGCCCTGCAGCTCGGTGATTTCGATCTCACACACCTTGCTCATCTGGATGCGGGCGGTGCCGCGTGATGGCACGTTGGTGAGCACCTTGCTGATCTGATAGTAGTGCTTCCACTTGAAGACGTTTGTCAGCTTCTTGGCCGTCTCGTCGTCCAGCTTCTTGCACTCCTGCGGCGGGGGTGTGTCGTCGTTGGTGCCCCAGATCAGCCGGGCTTCAAGCTTGAGGTCTTCCGCGCGAGTGGCGACAGGGGCACACGCCATCGTCAACAGGCAGCCCAGAAATAGAATGCGGCCCATCTGGATTCCGTTCATTGAACGCCCATGTCGTCGTTAAGGACGGGCCGGACCTGAGGTTCGGGTTCGGTCGGGACGGCTTCGACTTTTTCGTAAATCCAGACGACGAACATGTTTTCGGCCTGCGAGCGAAAGGAGAAGGAACCCATGTGTTCGGATGCATTCTCGACTTCGGCGAGGTGGTTCAACGAGCTTCCCAAGGGCGCGTAGTCGGTTGAATGCAGGGTGATCAGCCCCAGCACGAGCGCTGCGGCCAGCCCGCCCAGCGGGGCCAGCCAGCGTCGCCAGTGGAAGGCCGCCTGCCGGGTGGGGCCGGTTGCCGCGGCTTCGGCGCGGGTGATTTCGCGCTCAATTCGGCTCCAATAGAATTCCCGGGATTCTGGTACCGAGTATTCGGGCTCGTTACCGACGAGATACGACCGGGTGGCACGCAACTCGGCCACCAAAGCCCGCGCCTCGGGGTCTGCCGCGATCAGTTTCTCCACGCGGCGCGTCTGCCGGGCGGGAAGTTCCCCGTCCACGTACGCCTGCAACTCCAACTGCAACTCCAGGTTCATCAACTCATTTCCTCTCGTTTGTAGCTCGCCATCAAATTCGCCATTTTGCGCCGCGCGTAGAAAAGCCGCGACATCACCGTTCCGATTGAGCATTCCATGCGCTTCGCGATTTCTTTGTACTCGAGTTCCTCGAACTCATGCAAAATTAATACGGTGCGGTGCTCGTACGACAACTGCCTCATCGCCCGGTCGATGCGCGCTCGCAACTCACTCCGCTCCAGCCCTTCGGTCGGATTGGTCGTGACGATGGGCATCTGTCGCTCCACCCCGCCCGATTCTTCTTCCAACAACTCGATCGACTCGGCCCGCTGACGTTTTTGCTTTCGCAGTTGATCGAGGCACAGATTAATCACAATCCTCGTCATCCAGGTGACAAAACTTGATTCACCTTGGAATTGCTTCAACCGCTGCCAGCCCTTCACCCATGCTTCCTGCGACACATCGGTCGCTTCGTCCTCGTTCCGCATCATGCTGAACGCCCGGGCATACACTTTGTCCCGGTGGCGGGCGACCAGTTCCTCGAACGCCCGCATGTCGCTTCTTTGGGCACACTTCACCAACGCGACATCATCAAGCTTCGTGTAATCCTTTCGCGTCGCCATGCGTTCGACGGGAGGCCTCCAGGGGTTATTCAGCGCAACTCACAGGGCACCCTTGGTGCTCGGCACCTGTCCCGCAATCCGCGGATCCCGTTGGCACGCAAAGTCCACTGCCTTCGCGAAGGCCTTGAACAAAGCCTCGACCACGTGGTGCGGCTCGTCTCCGTAGAGCAGCTCGAGGTGAAGGTTGCAACGCGCTTCATTGGCGAATCCCTGGAAGAATTCCCGGGCCAGGCCGAATCGGAACGCGCACGACATGTCTTGCCGCCGGTCGGCGGGCCGGATGGCCCTCAGTGCCATCTGATTCAACCCGCGCCAAACGAAAAACGGCCGGCCGCTGAAATCGACGACGCAGCGGGCGAGGCATTCATCCATCGGCACGTAGGCTTCTCCCGCCCAGGGGGCCCTTGGGTCGAAACCGGTTCCATACCGGTGAATGCCCCTCTTGTCCCCCAAGGCCTGGCGAAACGCCTGGCCGAGAGCAATGCCGCAGTCTTCCACTGTGTGATGCGCATCGACCTCGAGATCGCCGCGGCAGCGCAGGTTCAGGTCCACCACGGCATGCTTGGCGAATAGGGTCAGCATGTGATCGAAGAACGGGATGCCGGTGCGGATGGCGGACCGGCCGGTCCCATCCACGTCGAGCGCCAGCGTGATTCGGGTTTCTTTGGTCACGCGCTTGATCGTCGCCTTGCGATGCGGCATTGCCGGCGTAGTAAAACAAACCACCGATTGAAAACAACGAGGAAAGCAGGGGAAGTCCGTCTTCCTTGCTCGGTCCGTCGCTCCCAACCCATCACTGTCGCAGGACGAACTCCTTTGCGTTCAGGAGTGCCCAAGCCACATCTTCCAGACCGGCGCGACGATCGGGGCTGGCGCCCAGAACGGCGAGGGACCGCGCTGTCTCTTGGCTCGTGGGCGCGCGCCCGAGGGTTTCCCAGAACAATTCCTCGACGAGTTGCGCTGCGGGGCCGCTGCGTGCGGCCATTTCCCCGAGCCGGTTGTGGCTCGCGGTAAGAAGCTGGTGGAGCGAGGGGCCGCTGATCAATTGGAAGGCCTGATTCAGGGTGGTCTCGTTCGATCGTTCGCACTCGCAGGTG
>DATLZF010000432.1:0-3475 GCA_035574135.1 Candidatus Methylomirabilota bacterium | reverse complement strand
CCGCCCCGAACGCGCACGGTCGCGGCGGTGTGAACACTCTGCAGCGGCTCCGCGGCGATGAGACGCCCGCTCTGGAGCAGGCTATCGACGTAGGACAGGGTTTCGTTACGCAAAGCGTCCCATTCCGCGTGCGACAAGGAGTTCAATTTCGCTTCTTCTTCGTAGGCCAGGCACAGGAATTTCATGGCTTCAGTTGTGGTCGGAATCAGAGCCGCGTGGATCCCTCCTTCAAGCGCGCCGCACCAATCCGCCGAACGCTTCGCGCTCGACCCACAGGAGATAGGCCGCCAGCGCGACGATGATGACAATGCTGGGCTCAAACAGGCCCGCTCCATTCGTGACGAAGAGGTGGAACGCCAGGATGTTCACGATGATCGGACCCAGCACAAGCAGGCCGAGGTTCCGCGTGCGAGGAATCGCGACCAGCACGCCGCCGAGCACCTCCAGCGCCTTGACGAACGTGAGATAGCCCGTTGGCCCCAAGGCCGCCATGAAATGCGCCGGCGGGGTGCCCTCCGGCGGGGGCGGCATCGGCACCAGCTTGAACAGCACTACGACGCCGGACGCAACGAACAGCACGCCGAGCAGAACGCCGGCGATAAGCGGGATGTATTTCATGACTGAATTGTGCGGGGAGGTGAGCAACGAAGTTTCTGCACGTTCGGCCCCGAGCGTGACATCCGATCAAGCGTTGGTGGCTGCCACCGTGATCATCCAGCCCACACCGAAACGGTCGGTCAACATGCCGAAGCACGGCGACCAGAACGTCCTGGCCAGCGGCATGATGACCTGGCCGCCCTCGCCCAACGCGGTGAAGGCGCGCCGAGCCTCCGCCTCGGTGGGAAAGGCCACGGACAACGAGAACCCGCCGAAGCCGGACGCGGTCGAGCAACCGTCGGAAGCCATGACCCGGCTGGCGCCGACGCGGAAGCTGGTGTGCATGATCTTCTCTTCCCAGCCTTCCGGCACGGTTCCGGGCGGCGGCGGCTCGGGACTTTCCTTGAAGCGCAGGGTCATCTCGACTTCGGCTCCAAGGGTTTTCCGGTAGAACTCGACGGCCTGATCACAGTTGCCGTTGAAGAAAAGATAGGGTTCGACGATGGGCTTGGACATAAGGGGATGGGCTCTGGGTTGTGGTGCGAGGGCTCGTCAACGCTTGTGTGCGGGTTGCGCCCCGGCCCGTGCTTCGGCAGCCACCGGGCATTCCGGCGCGATGGGCCGCACTTCCACACGAATGCCGTAGGGCAGCCCCGGGCACTGCTGCGCGATCGCCACAGCTTCGTCCATCGAGGCGACCTGGAGAAGGAAATAACCACCGATGGTTTCCTTGGCTTCGACAAACGGCCCGTCCGACACGACGCCCCCATTCCGGCCGGACACTACCCGGCCCTCACGCTCCAGCGGATTGCCCGCCACAACGCGGCCATCCGCCTTCAACCCCTGAAACCACGCCATCCAGCGGTCGGCGACCTGTTGCATCTGCTCGGGGGAAAGCCCCTGGTACCACTCCGTGCCGCGAAAGATCAGCATGTAGCCGTTGTTGCCTTGAGTATTCATGTGCGTCCTGATGTTCGAGTTTGTGTTTTTATCGATGATACGACGAATGGGCCTGCAGACTCAGGACAGACAAACGAACTTTTTTTGAGAAGCGGGTTGCGGGACGCCAACGAAGGAGATGGTGGAGCCGAGGGGATTCGAACCCCTGACCCCCACAATGCCATTGTGGTGCTCTACCAACTGAGCTACGACCCCATCCGGAGCGCGGCGAAGCTAGGTTTCACTCCCGCCTTTGTCAAAGCATTATTCCACCGCCGTTGGGAAAGCCGGGCGGGAAGCACCACCCTGGAGGGGGACGGCTCCAAGGCCGCTTGAACGATCGGAAGACCGCCGTCGGGGAGAAGGACCGCGGCCTTTGGGCGGGCCGGGCGTCGAGGCGGGCTCAAGCCGGTGCCGCGACGTCGCTTTTGACGCACAGACGCTCGGCGGTGTTTTCGACAGCAGCCACGAGGGGCCCGAGCGCCGAAGGCAGGACTGTCTCCGCCAACAGCCTAAGCCAGCCGAGGCGGTGGAGGTGGCGTCCGGTCGTCTTCGGGTCTTCCCTTCCGACTGTCAGCCCGCCCTCGTCCGAGCGAGACCGACAGTGCGCATGGGCCGCACCACGCCAGGGCGCGCCTTTCGGGGCACGCCCCGATCCGGCTAGGATTGGAGGTAGTAATTGCGGGTGTATTCCTGAACCATCCGCCACGTGGTGAATTTCGGCACCAAGGTCACCATGGCGCGGCGGATCATCTGAATCCACTTGCGCGGGATGCCAAACTCGTCGCGGTCGTAGAAGGTGGGGATGACCTGTTCGGTGAGCACCTTGTAGGTGTTGGCGCTGTCGCGGCGGTCCTGCTCTTCGATGGAATCGGGGTGGGAATCGTCGCCGATGGCAAAGCCGTTGGTGCCGTCGTAGCCTTCGCGCCACCAGCCGTCGAGAATGCTCATGTTCAGGCAGCCGTGACAGCCGGCCTTCATGCCGCTGGTGCCGGAGGCCTCCAAGGGGCGACGGGGATTGTTGAGCCACACGTCGCAGCCTGAAACCATGGTGCGCGCCACGTGTACGTCGTAGTTCTCGATGAACACGAGATGCCCCTTCAGATCGCTGTATTTGCTCAGATGGATAATATGCTGGATGTAGCGCTTGCCATCGTCGTCGCGGGGATGCGCCTTGCCGGCGAAGATGAACTGAACGGGACGGCTCTTGTCGTGAACGAGTTTCACGATGTTGTCGAACTGCTGGAAGATGAGCGGCGCGCGTTTGTAGGTGGCAAAGCGCCGGGCAAAGCCGATGGTCAACGCGTCGCAATTCAACAACTGGTCGAAGGCGATGAAGTCACCATGGGTCAGGCGCTGACCCTGAAGAAGCAGCCGGCGGCGGGTGAACTCAATCAATTCACGCCGCAGCCGGTAGCGCAGCGCCCAGATTTCCTCGTCCGAGATGAACGTCGGGTCCGCCATGCGGGCCCAGAACTCCGGCGAGTTGATGTCATCCTCCCAGCGGAGCTTGGGGCGGGTTTTCCAGAAGGTCGTTTCCTTTCCGGCCGGGGCCGCGCCGTCGGTCCCGTTGGCGCCGTTGCCGTTGTCGCTCAGACGGCGGCGCCAGAACCGGCGGACGGGTCCCTTCATCCATCCCAGCAAATGGATGCCGTTGGTGATGTGGCCGATTGGGACCTCGGACACGGGGCGATCGGGATAGAGGCAGTGCCACATTTGCCGGCTGACCTGGCCGTGCAGTTCGCTGACGGCGTTGGCGGCGCGCGCCATTTTGAGGGCGAGGACGGTCATACAAAACGGCTCCTCGCGGTTGGTGGTGTTGACCCGGCCGAGGGCCATGAACTCGTCGAATGACAGCTTCAGGCTTTCCTGGAGGGGGTTGAGCGAATACGTCATGAGCCCCGGGCTGAAGCGATCGTGGCCGGCTTCAACCGGGGTA
>DATLZF010000431.1:0-3355 GCA_035574135.1 Candidatus Methylomirabilota bacterium | reverse complement strand
TGCTCCGCTCCGGGCCCGGCGTTCCGGGCATCTGGAGTCTGAACCTCCTCCGTCGAGCCCTGGCGGCGCTGCTGGCGCTCGGGACCCTGATACCGTTTGTCGCGCCGGCTGCCGAGGTGCCCGTGGCTGTGTCCACTGTCTCGGCTGAGGACGTGATGTCGTTGGACCTCGAGGCGCTGGCGAATCTGAAAGTGAGTTCCGTATCGAAGAAGGAGGAGAAGTTGACCGATGCGGCCGCGGCCATCACCGTGGTGCGAGGCGAGGATGCGAAGCGTTCCGGGGCGACCTCGATTCCCGAGGCGTTGCGGGCGGTGCCGGGGCTGCACGTGGGACAGATTGATGCCCGGTCCTGGGCCATTAGTCCCCGCGGGTTCAACAACCAGTTCGCCAACAAGACCCTCGTGCTGATCGACGGTCGCGCTGTCTATACGCCCCTGTTTGCCGGCACCTATTGGGATGCGCAGAACATTTTCATGGATGATCTCGACCGCATCGAGGTCATCCGCGGCCCGGGTGCCACCGTCTGGGGGGCCAACGCGGTCAATGGCGTGATCAACGTCGTGACCAGGAGCGCCAAGGACACGCAGAAGGGGCTGGTCTATGGCGGCGGGGGCGACGAGAAGCAGGCCCTGGCCGGCGCACGCTATGGGGTGCGGTTGAACGACCACACCTGGGCCAAGTTCGACGCCAGTGCCGCGCGGTACGACGACACCGCGGCCGGCAGCGGCGATGCCAACACCGATGGCTGGCAGGTGGCCCGGCAAGGCTTCCGCGTGGACGGCGAACCGAATGACACGACCCGTTTCAGTGTGATCGGCGGCGGCTACACGGGCGAGTCATTCGATGTCGCCAACAACATTTATGGCGCCAACCTGCTCGGACGCTGGGACCGCAACCTGTCCGAACGCTCGACGCTGGGCGCGCAGGTGTATTACGACCGCACCTATCGACGGGATACGCTGCTACAGAATTCGCGGGATACGGTGGATGCCACGCTCCAGCACAGCTTCGGCCTTGGGGAACGCCAGGACGTGATGTGGGGGCTGGGCTACCGCTTCAACGGCACGACCAGCGAGAGCCAGAATGCGGCGGTGATCAACGTGCGCGATCCCCACTTCTCGACCGATCTCTACAGCGCCTTCATCCAGGATGAGATCAAGGTGGTGCCCGAGAAGCTCTCCACCACTCTTGGCACGAAGATCGAGCACAATGATTTCACGGGGTGGGAAGTGCAACCGAGTCTCCGCCTGACCTACAAGCCGGCCGCGAACCAGACCGTCTGGGCGTCCGTCTCACGCGCCGTGCGCACTCCCAGCGACATCGAGGGGCATGATCTAGCGACCCTGGCGGTGGGATTTTCGGCACCCAACAACGTGCCCACCCTGTTTGGAGATCCGAGTATCGATTCGGAGGAGTTGATCGCCTACGAACTGGGCTATCGCATCCAGCCCTCGAAGCGGGTCAGCGTGGACGTGGCCGCGTTTGTCAATGCCTACGACGAGATTCTCACCCTCCAGCCCACCGGTGTCGTCATTCCGGCCGGCCCGATCAACATCGTGCAAGAGACCTTCCAGAACGCGGTCGAAGGCTACAACTACGGTGGCGAACTGTCCGTCACCGTCGCGCCGCGCGACAACCTGCGCTTCACGGCCTGGTACGCCCTGCTGTGGTCGGACCTCGATGGACCGGACGCCCGGGGCCTGCAACGCTCGAGCCCGCAGCAGTAGGCGTATCTGCGCACCTCCTACGACATCACCCGACAATGGCAGGCGGACTTTATCCTCCGCTACGTGGATGAAGTCAGCTCGATCCCGTCGTATGTCGAGGGCGACATTCGCGTGGCGTGGCGACCGAACGAGAAGTGGGAACTGGCGCTCGTGGGCCAGAACCTGTTCGACAGCGTGCATCCGGAATACGCGCCGGGTCTGGGGGGCGGGCCGTTCCAGATTGAGCGAAGCTTTTACGGCAAGGCCACGTTCCGGTTCTAACCTCACAGCCGGCCAACAACAAATGAGATGTTGGATCCTCGATTCCCTCACATGCGGTCAGGGGCGCCGCGGAGGTCGTGCCCGGCACCGAGGCCGTCTCGCGCCTCGAGGCGAACCTGCCGCGTGGGAGGAGACACGACGATCCCGCTAATCTCCGTCTTGAGACTACCGAGAATTACCAGGTTATGACGAATACTGTACGCCCTTGGAGTCGATGGTCCCTCCTGCCGGGAGGCCTCCGCGTCGCATGTGCGCTGCTGCTCCTGAGTCTGTCGCTGGCGCCGCGCGCGGCGGTCGCCCAGTCCCCGGAGGTGATGAAGGCCGCGTTCATCTTCAACTTTGCCAAGCTCACCGAATGGCCGGCCACGGCCTTCGCGGATGACAAGGCCAGGATCTGTGTCGGCTTTGTCGGGGCCGCCCCGATGGCAGACACCTTCGAGAAGGCCATCACGGGCAAGAATGCCAACGGTCGAGAGTTCGAGGTCAAACGGCTCGACGGTGCCGCGGGCGCCGAGGCGTGCCACATCGTCTTCGTGGGCGAGGCGGCCAAGACCGGCGACGTCATCGGGCAGGTCAAGGGCAAGCCGGTGCTCACCATCAGTGATGCCGACGCATTTGCCGGCGCCGGCGGCATGATCGGGTTTCTGGTGGACGGCGGCAAGATCGGCTTCGAGTTGAACCTCGCCTCCGCCAACGCCGTGTCGCTCAAATTCAACGACAAACTCAAGCAACTGGCCAAGACCGTGAAGGGCGGCTGACACGCCGCGCCCCGCAACCCGTCGAGCCAAGCATTCTCATGAAACGATTCGGTCTGAACTTGCGGATGGGGCTGCCGATCACCGGCGCCATCGTGGTGGTGTTGGGCACCATGATCTTCCTCCAGGTCCGGCACATGGGTAATTACGCCCGCCAGGAGGCGTTCAGCAAAGCCGACGAGATGGCCAACCGTTACGGCAGCCGCGTCGAGGCCCTGCTCAACGACGCCATCCTCACCACGCGCACGGTGGCCCAGACGTTCGAGGGCATGAAGCTGAACTGGGTGGATGACCGGGGCCTGTACAATGGGATTCTCAGCCAGGTTCTGAAAGCGAACACCAACTACGCCGCCGTCTGGAGCTGCTGGGAACCCGACGCCCTGGACGGCAAGGACAAGACCTTTGCCGGCAAGGCGGGTCACGACGAAACCGGCCGGTTCATTCCCCTGTGGGTGCGAGGCACCAACGATGTGCAGTTGGACAAGCTGGCCGATTACGCTCAACCCGGCAGGGGCGACTTTTACCTCGCCGTGCGGGAGAGGAAGACGGAAGTCATCCTCGATCCCCGGACGCTCAAACTCGGCGGCCGGGAGGTTTACGCCACCACGCTCG
>DATLZF010000430.1:0-7681 GCA_035574135.1 Candidatus Methylomirabilota bacterium | reverse complement strand
CTTCCGCGAGGCCGAGCCTCTCGCCCGCGAACTGGTCCGCCAACGCGGGGCTCCGTTCGATCACGGCCTGCTGGGCGACGTGCTGCTCGACCTCGGGCGCTTCGATGAGGCGCTGACGGCCTACCAGACCATGATGGATCTCAAACCCGATCTGCATGCCTACGCCCGCGCCGCGCACCTCCGCTGGCTGGCGGGCTTCGTGCCCGAGGCCATCGAACTGCTGAGCGCAGCCGCCGCGGCGGCTTCGCCCCGCGATCCCGAGGGCGCGGCCTGGGTGTGGACCCGTCTGGCTCAGCTCCAATTTCAGGCCGGCGCCCGGCGAGAATCCCGCCACGCCTGGACGATGGCTCTCGCCCACCAATCCAACTACGCTCCCGCCCTGCTGCTGCGGGGGCGCAGCCAGTTGGCCGAAGGCGACGCCGCCGGCGCGGTTGAGTCGCTGCGCCGCGCGGCGCAGATCAATCCCCTGCCCGAGTACGAATGGGCCTTGAGCGAGGCGTATCGGATCGCCGGCCGAATCGAGGACGCCCGCCGCGTCGAGGACCGTCTGCGAGCGCGCGGCCCGGCGGAAGACCCGCGCACCGTTGCGCTCTACCTGGCCACGCGAGGGGAAGACCCGGCCACGGCCGTGCGCCTGGCCCGGCGCGAACTGGAGCAACGGGCCGACGTCTTCACCCACGATGCCCTGGCCTGGGCGTTGGCCGCCGCCGGACAAGTTGAAGCGGCCCGCGAACCCATGACACGCGCCCTGGCCCACGGCACCCAGGATGGACGGCTCTTTCTCCACGCAGCGGTGATCGCCAGCCGCTCGGGCCAGATCGACGCGGCGCGAAGTTGGGCCGCGAAAGCCGCCGCCCTCAAGCATCTGCTGCTGCCATCCGAGCAGGAACACCTCGCACGCCTTGCCCTTGCGGCCACCGCGCCCCTGCACGAACAGACGTTTTCCACCGCCGGACGCTGACCTGGGTCCGGCCCGGAACCTCGAACCCAAACCCCAGGCAAAAGGAAAGAACATGAAACATCGACCATTCCACCCCCTCCAACGCGCCGCCGCCGTCGTGCTGGCGGGACTCATGACGTTACCCTCGGCCACGCCGGTGCTGGGTTCCAGCCACATGGACGCCCCCCTCATCACCCTCGATCCGGCCGCGAACACGACGGATGTGTACGCCTTTGTCCGCGTGGCCGGCGGCCAGAAGCTGCTCGTCACGGCGCTGGGCGTCTATCCCCATGAGGAGCCCGGCATCGGACCCAACAAGTACAACTTCGATGACAACGTGCTCTACGAAATCCACGTCGCGCTCGGCAACGACGTCGCCGCCGGCCGGCCCACCGTGAGCTATCAGTATCAGTTCCGCACCGCCTACAAGACCCGGAGTACGATCCTGCAATCCTACCTCGGCGTGGTCGAAAACGTCGGCGACGCCGCGCAAAACCTGACCCAGACCTACACCGTGACCAAGGTGGACCGCCGCAACAACTCCCGCACCGTGCTGGGCTCGGGCATCGTGCCGCCCAACAACCAGGGCCACGCCACACCGTACTACAACGAAGGCGACAACGGGGAGAACCCGGCCAGGGACGGACGCGCCACATTCGCCGAGTTCGATCGCTATACGCAGCAGGGCGTCACCAACTTCCCCGGCGGCTACCGCTCCTTCGCCGGCCAGCGCGAAGACGGTTTCTACGGCGACATCCAGTCCATCTTCGACCTGTTGAAACTCCGCAGCCCGGGGCAGGACGCGCAGGGCGGCTTCAACATGCACCTTATCTCGCTCGCCATTCCGGTCAGTGAACTGGGTGGCGACCAGCAGGTGGTGGGCGTGTACGCCACGACCAGCCGACGGGCCGTCACCATCCTGCGCGATGGCGAGGACGGCAAGGCCTGTGTCAAGGGCAACCTCACGGCCGGGCGCTGGGTGCAGGTGGCCCGCCAGGGCAATCCGCTCTTCTGCGAGGGCCTGGTGGCCATCGCCGACAAAGATCTCTACAACCGCACCAGCCCCTCCAGCGACAGCACGCTCTTCCGCAAATACGCCGAAAGCCCCGAGCTGGCGAAGCTGATCAACCTGCTCGTCTTCGGTGGCAGCGGACCGGCGCTCGAGTCCAACCGCACGGACATCGCCGGCATCTTCATCCCGGACCTGATCAAGTGCGACCTCTCAACCGGCCCCGTGCGCGTGGCTGGCAGCGGTCCCGGCCATCCGGTGAATCCGGATGACCCCGGGTTTTCGCGTCTGAGCATCTTCGGTAACGACGTGCTCACCAGCACCGTCCAGGAGGGCTTCGGAGGGGGCGCCGTCCCCGGCGGCTGGCCCAACGGCCGGCGCTTCGGCGATGACGTGGTGGACATCGCGGTGAGCGCGCTTCTGAGCGACCTGCGCGGGCCGCTGGTCATCCGCGTGGCGGACGGTGTGGACGGCGTGAGTCAGAACGATGCGGGCTACAACAAGGTGTTCCCGTACGCCGGCACGCCCCACAACGGCCGGAATCACGCGCATCCGTAAGCTCCTCCCCACTGCCAACCTTCCGGCGGGCAGAAGCGCACGGCTTCTGCCCGCTTGGTTTGTTGCGCGGACCCTGCTATGAGACCCGCGCGACTCATGCGCGCCGTAACCATGTCCTCACCGGAACCCCGCGTGACCGCGGTTCCCCGCTCCACCGTGCGGGTTTATTGGCTCGCGACGCTGGGGGCCGTCGTCCTCTGCGCCGGGACCCATGTCCAAGCCCACGATCCCGGTTTGAGCGCCATCGCCCTGCGGCTGACTCCTCAGCAGCTTGTGGTCGAGCTGACCCTGGCGCGGGCCGACGTGGAAACCATCGTGTGGATGGACTCAAACCTCGACGGCCGGACGACCGCGGACGAGTTTGACGCCGCCCGGCGCAAGCTCGAACCGGTGGCCGCCGCCGCGCTGGACCTGACGGTGGATGGTGCCTCGCAAACCCTGACCAATTTCGACCTCGAACTGGACGCGAGCGACGCCGTCCACTTCCGCCTCGCCGGCCCCACGCCGCGCGGCACCAATCTCACCCTGCGCTCTGAACTGCTCAACGAACTGCCGCGTGGCCACCGGCAATACGTGTCCTTTCGCGACGCCTCGACGAACCTCCTGGGTGAGGCCCTGCTCGATGTGGACAATCCCACCTTTTCCGCCCCGCTGCCCGCGCCCGACCGGGACGTCGCGGCCGTCAGACCCGGCTCCTTTTCCCGGTTCATCGTGCTTGGCGTCGAGCACATCGGCCTGGGCTTCGATCATCTCGCTTTTCTCGGCGGTCTGCTGATCGTCGGGGGAACGTTCCGGTCCGTGGTCAAGATCGTCACCGCCTTCACCGTGGCGCACTCGATCACGCTGGCGCTGGTGACTTTCGATCTGCTGCGCGTGTCGCCGCGTCTGGTCGAGCCGCTCATCGCGGTCTCCATCATCTACGTCGGCGTTGAGAATCTCATACGGCGCGACCTTGAGGGGCGCTGGCGGCTGGCATTCGGCTTCGGCTTGATCCACGGCTGCGGTTTTGCCTCGGTGTTGCGCGACATGGGCATTGCCGGCGGCGCCGACGTGATCGGGCCGTTGGTGGGCTTCAACGTGGGAGTGGAACTGGGACAGATCGCGATCGCCGCGCTGGTGCTGCCGTTGATCTGGGCGGTGAAGGACCAACCGGCGTTCCGGACGCGCATGATGCCGGCCTGCTCGCTCCTGGTGGCACTGGCGGGCGGATTCTGGCTGCTGCAGCGGATGCTGCCGATGCTGGCGGGGTGATTCCTCCGGCCGGGCGGGGGACGGCTCAGGGCTGCGGGCTGGCGGCCGCCGGCAGGGCGGCGTGCACGCTGCCATCCGGACGCAGTTCCAGCCGCACGCGGGAATCATCGGCTCCGACCGGTTTGGAGGCGGCGAGGCGTTTGCGCACTTTTTCGGCATCCTCGGCCTGCTGCAGCCGGGCCCGCAGGAAGGCCGTATCGGCCAACCGACTCTCCAAGGTGGCCAGTTGCACGCGCGTCTCGCCCAGCCGGCGTTCGAATTCGTTGCGGGCCTCGATGAGGCGGCGCGCCTCTTCCCGGAGGTCGGTCATCTCCCGGCGCAAGGTTGCGAATCCGTCGAGCTGGCGTTTGAGTTCGTCTCGTTCAGCCAGCAGCGATGCCAGCTCGGTGGCTTTGAGCCCGATCTCGGCCAGGGCCGCGGCGTGCTCCCGCTGGGTTTGGGCGAGATGGCGCTGCAGGCGGTCGAGCTGGTTGGAGAGCGCCACGGTCTCGGCCATCCGGCGATCGAGTTGCGCCTGGAGGTTGCTCTGGGTCTGGCTGGCCGTGCCCTGAGCGAGGGCCAGTCTCGTCTTCAATTCCGCCACCTGGTTGGAGAGGGACTGGATGGAGTTGAGGTCGGCCTCGGCCCGGGCCGCAGCGGTGCTGTTGCGTTTGAACAGCGCAAACGCCAGGACGGCACACAGCAGGCCGAGGACGATGGCGACCGGTCTCATGGGGGAGGCCGTCTTTTCGCCGGGGGGTTGACTGCGGCTCATATCAGCGGTTGGCCAGGGCGGTTGAAGAAACGGATGCCGCCTTCATTTCCGGGGCTTCGGCCGGTGTCGGGCCGAGGTATTTGAGGAGGAAGGCGCGGAAGTTGCGCCGGCTGGTCGCGCTGAGTTCGCGCTCAATGACGCTGCTGGTGCCCTTGAGACGCATGCGCACCTCGCGGGCGTTGGCGAGGTCCACCAGTTGCTCCGGCGTGACGCGGTAAAGCACCGTGGTAAAACCCCGGCGGGAGGGGACCACCGTGCTGGACTGCGCCTGAACGAAACCATGCCGAATCCCGTCCACCAGCAGCACGAGAGACTCACCCGATTGCAGGGTGAAATCCGGTGGGGGGGTGAACTCCGCAGAGAGGAAGTAGTCGTGGGCCAACTGGTTCGTCGGAACGATCACCCAATTCGTGACGGCGGTGATGATGACGTTGGTTGCGAAGCTCACGGTCGCGTTGGTCTCGAAGATGACCACGAGGTTGGTCATGAGCGACACCAAGAGGTTGTTCGACTGGGTGGTGATCTGGTTGTTGTAGGAACGCACCGCTTGATGGGTGGCGGCCAATTGGTTCGGGCCGGCGGTGGCCGTGTGATTCTGCGCCAGCGAGGTCGTGACGTTGGTGGTGATGGCCGGGCCGCTGTTCGTCACCGCAGCGACAGCGCCGGCGTCCACGGCGGCCGTTCCCTCGGGGGAAGCCAGCGTAGCGGGCACCGGCTGGATCGGCGCCAGGTTGGTCATCGCGCTCACCACGTAATTGGTGGTCGTTGAAATGATCTGATTGGTGGTGGCCTGGACGGTCTGGTTGGTCATGACCGTGACGTTCTGGTTGGTGACGGCGGTGATGGCCCGCGTTTCCCGACGGGCGTTCAGGCAAACAATCGTCTTTTGGAACACGGCCCCGGAAACGTGATTGCCGAGCATCTGATCCACACGGACACCATCATACGGATCGACCTGCGACACCCCCCGGGGATGCCGCCCTGCGCAACCCGCCAGCAGCACACCGAGGGCGAGGAGGAAAATGTTTTTCACGCCTGTCTTATCCGCACGCCCGCCGCTGAAGTCAAAAGGGAAGACACCTCCGGGCACACAATTTGCCTCTGCGTCACGATCCTTAAACAAACCCGTAACAATCCGGGCCGGCGGTGTCCACGAGGCGACAGTCCCCCTTCCGTTGGTAAAGCAAAAGGGAGAGGCACGGTGCCTCTCCCTTCGCTGAACACCGCGGTCCATGCCGCGGCTCAATTCCCGCTCATTGCGCGCGCACGCGGAAGAACTTCTTCCCCCCGCCCAGGGAGGTCGTGTAGGTCAGCGTGCCCGTGCCCTGCACGGCGTTGCCTTCGGGTGCCCACATGCCGGTGGCGAGGTCGGCTCGCGACTCCACCTGGTAGGAACACCCCGCCGTTCCTTCCCAAGCAATCCGCACGTTGCCGCCATCGACCGTGATGGTCAGATCCGGTTGCGGACAGACGGGCGTCGCGGCGGGCAGGAATCCCTTTTGATCCAGGAAGGTCCAGCCTCGCAGCCAGAGGTCGCTTGCGTCAAAAGCGCCCTTGTAGCCGACCGGCGTGAAGAACCCGTTCAGCGGCGGCAGGCGATCCGCCGCCAGGGCGGGGCTGCCCGGACGCACGCGAGGATCGAGTCGATGGTCGTTGGTACGACTGATACTGTTCAACATCGGATCGGCCACCTGGTTGTTGCGGGTGGCATCCTCAAACAGCAGGGCGGCGCCGGCGCCGGCAGCCGAGCCGCCGAAGCTCCACCACAGGTTGTCGCGCAGGTCGAGGATCCCGTTGGTCAGCAGCGCCCCGCTGCGCGCATCCGTGATCCGCACCCCCGTGCTCCGGTAATCGGTGATGATGCTGTTGTAAATGCGCGGCGCCGCATACTCCCGGATCGTCAACCCGTGGTTGGCTCCGCTGTTGGCCCCCGTCGCCCCCGCCCCGATCCACGTCGCGTTGTAAATCTCGTAGTTGGCGATCGGCGCGTTGCTCACCGCCAGCCCGTTGGGCTCCCCGTTCAGCTCGCCCCCGTTGTCCCGCCGCCCGTCCTCCTGAATCGCAAACCAAAACTGGTTGCGCCCCGTCCACCCCTGGTCGGTGTCGAAGCTGTCGTCATCGTTGAACGCGCTGACCAGATACTTCGTGTCCACCGTGCCCCCGAAGAACTCGAACCCGTCGTCGGCCACCGCGTAGGTCTCGATGTGATGCAGCACCGTGCCCCGCCCCACCCCGCCCAGGCTCAACCCGTTGAGTTCCCGGTTCGGCAGAAACTCGAACCCGCAATGCCGAATCGAGACGTAGCTCATCTCGCCCGAACTATCGTTGGGATCGTTGCCGCCGTAGCGATGGACGAACTGACCGCCGATCTGCGCATCCGGCAGGCCCTCGAAGACGTCGTATTTGGGATTGGCCGTGTTGCCCGCGGGCGTGGCCGAGGTGTTGATCGGCGCCGCCCCCAGCAGCACGACGCCGCCCCAGAGTCCCCGTTGGAAGATGCCCAGATCATCCGGATCGTTCACGTTGTCCTCCTCGGCCGTGAAGATGATTGGATAGTTTGGCGTTCCCGTGGCGTTAACCCGGCCGCCCCGAGTCACGATCAGCGCGCTGGCCGATTCGCCCGTGGTCGGCGCCCCGAGGCCCTTGATCACCGTGCCGGCCTCGATGTGCAGCGTCGCCCCGGCCAGCACATACACGAACCCATCCAACAGATACACGTTGCCTCGACTCCACACCGTGCTGGCCGCAATGTCAGCGGTGACGATCACCTCGTTCGTGCCCCCGGGCGGCACGGTCGCCTTGCTCGTGGCCAGGAAGCCCTTTTGATCCAGGAAGGTCCAACCTCGCAACCACAGATCATCCGCATCAAACGCACCCTTGTAACCCACCTGGCTGTAAAAACCGTTGGCGGGCGGGGTACGCGTGACGCACAGCGCCGGGCTGATCTCCAACGGTCGCGGGTCCAGCCCGTGGTCATTCACGCGGCTGATGCCGGCGAGATGTGGATTGACCACGTCGTTGTGGCGTTTGCCATCGTTGAACAGCAGGGCGGCGCCGGCGCCGGCAGCCGAGCCGCCGAAGCTCCACCACAGGTTGTCGCGCAGGTCGAGGATCCCGTTGGTCAGCAGCGCCCCGCTGCGCGCATCCGTGATCCGCACCCCCGTGCTCC
>DATLZF010000429.1:0-2752 GCA_035574135.1 Candidatus Methylomirabilota bacterium | reverse complement strand
GCTGCCAGATTTCGGGAGCGTCGAGCCGTATTTCTTGCCGCTGAGTTTCTCGATGGCGTCGAAGATCGGGCGGAAGATGTCGGTCTCGTAGTTGGAAATCTTCGCGTTGGCGAAATCCGTCAGGCCCTTGGTACCCTGGATGATGCTGGTCACGCGCTCGAAGCCCATGCCGGTATCGACGTGTTTGGCCGGCAGCGGGCTGAAGGTGCCGTCGGGATTGGCGTTGAACTGGATGAAGACGAGGTTCCAGATCTCGATGCACTCGGCGGTGCCCTTGTTGACGAGCGCGCCACGGGTGTCCCCGGCTGGCGTGAGATCGACGTGGAGTTCGGAGCACGGGCCGCAGGGGCCGGTGTCGCCCATCATCCAGAAGTTGTCTTTCTTGCCGCCGTTGACGATGTGGACGGCCGGGTCGAGCCCCGCGGCGCGGAACAGGCGCGCCCAGTGGTCCCAGGCTTCCTGATCGAACTCGCTCGGATCGCCCTTGGCCTTGTCGGGATTGTAAACGGTGGCGTAGAGGCGTTGCGGCGGGAACTTCCAGATGCCCACGACCAGTTCCCAGGCCCACTCGATGGCCTCCTTCTTGAAGTAGTCGCCGAAGGACCAGTTGCCGAGCATCTCGAAGAAGGTGTGGTGGTAGGTGTCGAGGCCGACGTCATCGAGATCGTTGTGTTTGCCGCCGGCGCGGATGCATTTCTGGGTGTCGGCGGCGCGCGTGTCGCTGCCGGGGATGGCGCCGGCCCATTTGCTCACGTCGGCCTTTTTCTGGCCGAGGAAGATGGGCACGAACTGGTTCATGCCGGCGTTGGTGAAGAGGAGATTGGGCGCGTCCGGCATGAGGCTGGACGAGGGGACGATGGTGTGTTGCTTCGACTTGAAGAAGTCGAGGAACGACTGGCGAATCTGCAAACTGGTCATCATGCGCTTTGCAACGGTAATCAGCGAGTCAGCCAGCGGCGATCATTGCACACCGAACCGGTCGTCCGGACCGGGCGCCATCAAGACCGGCACGACTCACGGCAGACTGACTTGCTGATTGCTGGCTCACCGAATCAGAGCCACGAAGCTAGCGTCCAAGCCGGGGCCGAGGCGAGTTGGAAATTTGGCCCGCGAGCCGAGGGCGCATCGGCCGAGGCAGTGGCGTCCCCTCAACCTCTCCAAACGCCACCACCTCTACTTGCCTTCCGCCCACCACAGGGGTCACGATCTCCCCAGCCTTTCCCAGCGCCCCCCGTCTTTCTTCTTGTGAATACCGGCGTGCCGACGTTAGTCATTACGCCATGCCTAAGCCTGCTTTCTCCTCCGGCACGGCCCGTCCATTGAGCCGTCGTCAATTCGTCCAATACACCGGGCTGGCCACCAGTGCGATCCTCGGGGCCCCCGCCATCCTGCGTGGTCAGAACCTTAACGAACGCATCCACGTCGCCTGCATCGGCGTCGGCGGCAAAGGCAGCAGCGACACCGACAGCGCCTTCAACCTCGGCGGCAACATCGTGGCCCTGTGCGACGTGGACCGGAACACGCTTAACGCCAAACACCAGGCCCTGAAAGACCGCGCCGCCAAGGCCAACCGAACCTACGACGCCAAGCTCTACCAGGATTTTCGCAAGATGTTCGATGAACTGGGCAAGTCCATCGACGCCGTCACCATCTCCACGCCCGACCACGTGCACGGCGTGGCCGGCATCACGGCCATGAAGATGGGCAAACACGTCTATTGCCAGAAGCCGCTGACGCAAACAGTGTGGGAGGCGCGCGAGATGCGCCGTCTGGCCAAGGAGAACAAACTGGCCACCCAGATGGGCAACCAGGGCAGCGGCAATGACGGCCTGCGGCGCGCGGTGGAGGTCATCCAAGCCGGCGTCATCGGCGCGCCACGCGAACTGCATGTCTGGTCGAACCGGCCCGTGTGGCCCCAGGGCCACGACCGGCCCCCCGGTGAAGACAAGGTGCCCGACCACCTGGATTGGGACCTCTGGCTGGGACCGGCCGCCCACCGCCCCTTCAAGGCGGGCGTCTATCACAGCTTTGCCTGGCGCGGCTGGTATGACTTCGGCACCGGCGCGCTGGGCGACATGGCATGCCACACCGTCAACATGCCCTTCCGAGCCCTGAAACTGGGCTACCCATCGGTCGTCGAGTGCGAGCTGGCCTCCCGCGTGCCGTCCGAAACCTTTCCCCTCACCTCGCGCATCCGCTTTGAATTCCCCGAGCGCGAAGGCCTGCCGCCGCTCAAGTTCTGGTGGTATGACGGCAATCCGGACCCGAATGCCGGCCACTACAAGAGCACGGGTTTCATCAAGCCCCTCCGGCCGGACGCCGAGCTGACCAAGGAGATGCTGGCCACCCGCAAGTCGCTGCCCGGCAGCGGCTGTCTGATCGTGGGCGACAAGGGCAAGCTCTTTTCGCCCGACGACTACGGCGCGCAGTTCTTCCTCCTGCTCGAGGGCGACAAGGAGTTCAAACCCGGCAAGGATCACGAGGCCTGCAAGAACATCCCGCAAACCATTCCGCGCTCGCCCGGCCACGACAAAGAATGGTTCGACATGATGAAGGGCGGCCCCCCGGCTTACAGCAACTTCGACATCGCGGCTTACCTCACGGAGATCATCCTGCTGGGCTGTGTGGCCCTGCGGGTCGGTGTCGGCCAGCGGCTCGATTGGGACGGCCCGAACATGAAGGCGCGGAACACCACGGCGGCCGAGCGATTCGTCAAACGCGACTACCGCAAGGGCTGGAGCGTCTGAGCCGC
>DATLZF010000428.1:0-4297 GCA_035574135.1 Candidatus Methylomirabilota bacterium | reverse complement strand
TCGAGCTCTGCAAGGCGGTGGCCGATGGGGTGAACTTGCCGCGGGATCAGCGCCAGGCGCTCGAAATTGCCGCCTGGCTGCATGACATCGGGCTGGTCGGTGTGCCGCGCCGGTTGATCAAGCGGTGGGAGCGGGATCCGGGCTGTCTAACGGACGAGGAGCGGGCGGTGGTCGAGCAGCACCCGATCCTCGGCGAGGAACTGGCCGGCTTCGTGCATAACCTCGGCGAGGTTGGCGCGGTGATCCGCGCGCACCACGAACGCTACGACGGGACGGGCTATCCAGACCGGCTGGCTGCGGAAAACATTCCCTGGCTGGCCCGCCTGCTGGCTGTGGCCGTCTTTTACGCCGGCTCGAACCACCCTCCCGAGACGACCGTGGATCTGATCAAGCGCCAGGCGGGCACGGCCTTCGATCCGGAGGCGGTACGGCTGTTTCTACGTCATCTGCCGCAGGCCGTCGTGCCGCGCCGGCAACGGGCGGTGACGCTCGCCGAATTGCGTCCCGGCATGGTGCTGGCCCGCGGCATCTACACGGCCAACGGACTGTTGCTGGTGCCGGACGGTCAGCGTCTGACCGAAGCCTACATCGACAAGCTCCACCATCATCACCGGCTTCATCCGATTTCTCAGTCGCTGCTGGTCATGGCCTGATCCCGCGCGTCTGCGATGCAAGCATCCAACATCACCCCGTTTCCGCAGCCCGACTTTCCGGAGGCCGAGCGGCCCCGTTCCTATGCGGCGTGGTGGCAGCATCAGTTCGAGGAGGCCGAGGAAGTCCAACTGGTCTGCGCACGCGACGGAGTCATCCTCGAACTGAATCGAAAAGCCCGCCAGCAACTCGGCTTGGCTCCGCGCGCCTCGCTCCTGGCCGCGCCGCAACTGGATGAAGTGACCCGGGGGCATCTGGAGCGGGTGCTGGCGTTGGGGGAGGGACCGCACGAAACGCTGCCATCGGTGGCCTTGTGCGGGTCGGCCGCGGCCGGTGTGATTGTCGATATTCAGGTGTCGCGACTGGATCCCGGGTGTTGGCTGGTTGTGTTTCGCGATGCCAGCCGGCGTTGCCGCTTGGAAGCGCACACGCAACGCCT
The DNA here is from genome assembly GCA_035574135.1 of Candidatus Methylomirabilota bacterium. Taxonomy (GTDB): domain Bacteria; phylum Verrucomicrobiota; class Verrucomicrobiia; order Limisphaerales; family DATLZF01; genus DATLZF01. The sequence goes on along the minus strand of DATLZF010000428.1, from coordinate 3,207 downwards.
GCTCTCAGCCATTGAAGCCACAGGCGATGTGATCTGGCTGGCGGATGCTGATGGGCGGCTGACCTTTGTGAATCCCGCCTTCCACACCGCCACGGGCTACGCGATCGAGGATGTTCTGGGCCGGCCTGTGGATCAGCTTCGGGCGGAGGGGCAGGCGGATCAGATTCAAGCGTACAAGAACGCCGTGGCCAAGGGGCTCGATTGGAACGGCGAGTTTGTGAACCGACGTCCGGATGGCTCGACCTATCAGGTGGAGGTTTCCGTGTCGCCCATTCGGGATCGGCAGGGTGAACTGGCTGGGTGGGCCGGCTTCGAGCGGGACGTGAGCGCGCAACACCGGTTGCGGGAGGAGCTGCGGATCGAGCGCAATCTGATCGGGAGCATCATCAACTCGCTGGAGGCCAGCCTGTACGCCCTCGACGGATCGCTGCGCATCACCCATTTCAACGAGGGCTGGAGAAAGATGCCGGCGGAACACGGCTGGCTGCGACTGGATGCCCCACCGGTGGTGGGCCGGTGTTTGTTGGACTACGTGCCCGATCCGGTGCGACGGGCCGAACTGGAGAAGCTCTGCCGCGAAGTGCTCACCGAAGGTCGGCCTCAAGAGTTCTGCGTTCTCGGGCACGAGGGGCATCATTGGGTCATCAGCATGGTGCCCTGGCGGGATGCGGGGCACATCCGGGGTTTGATCTTCAAGGTCGCGGACAACGCTCGGTTCGTCGCCATCCAAAATCAGCTCTATCAGGCGCAGAAGATGCAGATGTTGGGGACGCTGGCCGCAGGTGTGGCGCACGATTTCAACAACCTCCTGCTGGCCATCCGTGGCAACGCGGGATTGGTCTTGCTGGATGAGAAGCTGGATCCCGGAATTCGCGCCCGGCTGGAACAGGTGGATCAGGCGGCGGCGCGGGCCGGCGATCTTTCGAGCCAGTTGCTCGCGTTCAGCCGGTCCTCGGAAGAAAAGGTCACGGTGCTCGATTTCGACGCGGTGGTGCGGGAGGCGGCCAACCTGGTCCGGCGCACCCTGCGGGGGCGCGTCACAATCAACGTTCAGCCCGCCGCCCGTACGCCGAAGGTGCAGATGGACTCGACGCGGGCGCAGCAGGTGTTGCTGAACCTGTGTATCAACGCCGCCGACGCGATGAAGGGGCGCGGCGAGATCTGCATCAGCAACAGCTTGGTCACCTTGACCCCGGAGCAGCAAGCCAAGGCTCGCAAGAATCCGACGGCAACCTTTTTGTGCTGCAGCGTGAAGGACAACGGGGCCGGCATTCCGCCGGAGATTCTGCCCCGGATCTTCAGTCCGTTTTTCACCACCAAGCCGAAGGGAAAGGGCACGGGCTTGGGACTCGCGATCGTGCACGAGGTGGTGACCAAGGCCGGAGGGTTCGTCGAGGTCGAGAGCGTGGTCGGCACTGGAACGACCTTTCGGATCTATCTTCCGCTGGATGACGGCGCGATCTCGACGGCGGCACCCGTATCGCGGACCGCCTTGCAGAAGGGTTCGGGACGGCTGCTGGTGGTCGATGATTTGGACCTGGTCCTCGAGTTCGCCACCAGCTTCCTTGAGCAGGCTGGCTACGAAGTGCTGTCGGCGACGAGTGCGGACGAGGCCATCCGAATTCTCGAGAAACAGGAGGTGCCCATCGACCTGGTGTTGACGGACTACTGCATGCCGGGCAAGAGCGGCCTGCAACTGATTCAGGAGGCGGCGCCACGGTGGCCGGCTCTGCGCTTCATCGTCGCCTCGGGTTATCTGGACGAGGAGGAGCGCGCCCGCATCGCGAAGGTGGCCGGCGTGCGGGTGTTGTCCAAGCCCTTTAGCATCGAGGAGGCAACCCGGACGGTGGCCGAAGTGTTGGGACGGACCTGAGGAGGGAGCACCGGATCGGCGCCTCAACGCCGCTGTTCCAACAGCCACTCGTAGAACTTTGGATTGTTGTAGGTCTCCGTCCAAGCGTCGTGGCCGGCCTCCGGATAAACGGTCAGCTTTACGTGGCTGTTCCCGATGTCGCGGAAGGCCCGGACCATGCGTTCGCTTTCCTCGGCCTTGACCACCGGATCCTTGGCACCGTGAAAGGCCCATACCGGAAGGCTCTTCAACGCCTTGCGACGTTCACCCTCCGCCAGAAGCACTTGGACGATGTCGCCTCCGCCGCAAACGGGTGCAATGGCGGCGAACCTCTCGGGGTGAGCGGCAGCCAATGCCCAAGTGCCGAAGCCGCCCATGCTCAACCCCGTGAGATAAACGCGCCGCGGATCGACGCGGTAGCGCTTGTGAAGGTCGTCCAATAGGGCCAACAGGGCGGGCGTGGACCATGTCTCGCCAGCGGGACACTGCGGGGAAACAACGATGAACGGGAAGGATCGTCCCTGTTTGGCAAGCAAGGGTGGGCCGTGGGTGGCGACCTTGGCCAGGTTGGTGCCGCGCTCGCCGGCTCCGTGCAAAAACAAGAGCAGCGGCCAGCGCCGGGCGCCCCGCGGCTGATAGCCCTCCGGCAGGTCGAGCAAATAGTCGAGGTGAACCTTCTGGGTGAGTTTGCGTTGAAACGATTTCCGGTGCTGCATGAGGTCAGGATCCGACGCCGCCGCAAGGGCTGGTCCGCTGGCCACGGCCAGGACGAGAAGAAAGCGCAATACCGTGCTGCGGGTCCGTTCAATCATCGTGAGATTTGACCTAAGCAGACTCTTGGATCCGTTGAAACGATATTTTCTCGAGCCCGGATCGAGCATCCGGGGAGAGGGGAGCGGCCTGCCGCCGGCGGGCTCAAGAGGCGGTCGGGAAATGCCGTTTAGCAGGCGTGTGGAAAGCCCGTACGTGGCACCCACCGCCCCTATGGAGCGACCTGAGAACCTGAAGCTGGCGGGGCCCGCCCGGCGAGATTGGAGACGGTACAGCGTCGTGCACAAGATCACCTGGCCTTTGCGCAAGGCGCGCCGTCTGGCCTTTCGCGCCCGGCTGTTCGTCCCGGGACTGCGGGAACGGCACATCTTGGAGAGCATGGTAGGACCGGTGGGCGCGTGGGATGAACTGCAGGCCTATCAGTTGCGAGTGCTCCAGGCGAACGGACTTCGGCCGGAGCATCGACTTCTGGACATTGGCTGCGGTCCGCTGCAGGGCGGCGTGGCCTTCATCGGCTACCTGGCACCGGGCCATTACGTGGGGGTCGATCGCAGCACGCGCAACCTTGCCGCCGCCTACCGCTT
>DATLZF010000427.1:0-2964 GCA_035574135.1 Candidatus Methylomirabilota bacterium | reverse complement strand
GGTGTACGATCACATCCGCTACCGGGCGCGGGGCGGGGTGTGGCGGTATTCGATGGTGAAAAACATGTGGAAGTTCGATCTGAACCGCGGCCACGATCTGGAGATGCGGGACAACTGGGGGCGCAGGTTCCGCGTGCCGTGGACCAAGCTGAACCTCGGCGCCAGCATCCAGCAGGGCGACTTCAATCACCGGGGCGAACAGGGCATGTTCGAGGCAGTCGGCTTCCGGTTGTTCAATCTGGTGGGCGTGGCGGCGCCGCACACGACCTTCTGCACCCTCCGTGTGATCGACGACGCCGAGGAAGCCTCGCCCAACACGCAGTACGAGGGAGACTTCTGGGGAGTGTATCTGGCCATCGAACAGGAGAACGGACGTTTTCTGGAGGAGCATGGCCTGCCGGATGGCAATCTCTACAAGATGGAAGGGGGCACGGGAGAGTTGAACAACCTCGGACCGACCGGTCCGACGGATAAATCCGATCTCACTTACCTCCAGAACAACTACACCGGCGCTTCCGAAGCGTGGTGGCGCACCAACTGGAACCTGCCCAGCCACTACAGCTATCAGGCCATCGTCCAGGCCATCCACCACTACGACATCGCCGACGGCAAGAACTACTTTTTCTACCGCAACCCCGTGACGCGCCTCTGGGAAACCTGCACCTGGGATCTTGATTTGACCTGGGCGGACAACATGTACCGCGCGGGACAGACCGGCGGCGATGAACCGCTCAAGAGTCGCCTCCTCGACAACTTCGCCAACCCCGGCCGCCTGCCGCGGATCAACATCGAGTTTCGCAACCGCGTCCGCGAAATCCGGGACCTGCTCTGGAACTCCGACCAGGCCTTCAAACTCATCGACGAATACGCTGCCCTGCTGCGGGGGCCGGCGGGCGGCCCCACCATCCTCGATGCTGACCGCATGATGTGGGACTACAACCCCAAGATGAACAGCAGCACCTACACGCCGAACCTCGGCAAGGCCGGCCAGGGCCGCTTTTACCAGGCCGGGACGCCCACCAAGGATTTCGCCGGGATGGTGCAGTTGATGAAGAACTACGTCGGCTATCGCGCCACCAACGCGACTTTCTCCCTGGATACCATCGCGGCGGACCCACTGCGGCCGAACCGGCCCACGCTCACCTACACCGGGCCGACGAATTATCCGGTCAACCGGCTGACCTTTCGCTCCTCCAACTTCAGCGCGCCGGGTGGCGGTGCCGCCTTCGCCGGCATGAAGTGGCGCATCGCCGCCGTCACCGACACCAACGCGCCCGGCTACCGCGCCGGCGAGCCCCATCGCTACGAGATCGAGACCCTGTGGGACAGTGGCGTCATCACGACGTTCACGCCAGACATCACCATCCCCGCCAACGTGGTGCGCACCGGCGACCGCTACCGCGTGCGTGTGCAGTTCCTCGACGCCACCGGCCGCGCCAGTAACTGGTCGCCTCCGCACGAGTTCACCTGTGGCGAGCCGGTCAACACCGGCGACCTGCTCAATCACCTGCGCATCACCGAGATCATGTACAACCCGCCGCCGGGCGGGTATGAGTTCGTGGAACTCCACAACACCAGTGCCGATGCCACGCTGGATTTGGCGGGGGTGAAGTTCACCCAGGGCATCGACTTCACCTTTCCCGCGGGCACGACGATTCCCCCGGGCGGCTATCTGCTGGTGATCGGCACAGCGAACGTAAGCGCCTTCCGCAGCTACTACGGTCTGGACGCCAATGTGCCCGTGGCGGCGGCCTTCACGGGCTCGCTCAACAACGCCGGGGAGCGATTGGTACTCCGCACCGCCGCAGGCGGCACTGACATCGTCGCCTTCACCTACCAGGACGGCCGTGGCTGGCCGGCAGCGACCGACGGCGCGGGTCATTCATTGGTGTTCTCCGACGCGGCGCTGGCGGGGCAGGGTAGCGGGGCCGGGGACTTCGCCGGCAATTGGAGCGCCAGCCGGTATCGCAAGGGGTCGCCGGGCCGCGCGGATTCGACGCCCGCGCCGGGCGTAGTGTTGAACGAGATCACCGCGCACACGGATTTCCAGAACGAGTTCGATTCCAACGACTGGATTGAACTCTACAACCCGACGGACACGGACATCACACTCGGTCCGGGTTGGTATTTGAGCGACGACGCGTCCGACCTGAAGAAGTGGATGATCCCGCCCGGCAGCGTCGTGCCGGCCCGCGGTTGGTTGAGCTTCGACGAGCAGACGGGCTTTCATTTTCCCACCAACACGGGCTTCGGCCTGAGCAAGGATGGCGAACAGGTCTTCCTCTCCCACCTGCCGGGCACGGCCGAGGATCGCGTGGTGGACGCGGTCAGCTTCAAGGCGCAGGAGAACGACTGGTCCCTCGGTCGGTATCCCGACGGCGGAGCGTTCTGGTATCAACTGACGCCCCGCACGCGCGACGCCGCCAATGGCGCCCCGCCCGCGCGCGTGGCGGTGACCGAACTGCTCTTTCATCCCCCGGACCTCGGCGGCACCAACGACAACGAACTCGACGAGTTCATTGAGATTCACAACGGCACGGCGGATCCCGTCGCCCTCTGGAACACCAACCGCACCTGGCGGCTGAACGGTGGTGTGAGCTTTGATTTTCCCACCAACCTCACGCTGGCAGCCGGGGAGTATCTGCTGGTGGTCAGTTTCGATCCCACCACCAACGCCACCCAACTGGCGGCGTTTCGCAGCCTGTATGGGCTGTCGCCGTCCGCGGTCCGCATCCTTGGTCCCTACACCGGCAAGCTGGCCAACGACAGCGACCGCGTGGCGGTGGAAAAGCCGCTCGCGCCCGTGGGGCCGGGCGACTTCTCCTGGGTGGTGGTGGATGAAGTCATTTATGCCGATCGCGAGCCGTGGCCGTGCGGAGCGGATGGGTCGGGCAATTCCCTGCAACGGCTCGACACGGCGGCGCACGGCAGCGATCCGGCCAACTGGGCGAGCGAATGGCCCAC
>DATLZF010000426.1:0-5948 GCA_035574135.1 Candidatus Methylomirabilota bacterium | reverse complement strand
TCGCAAATCGCCCGCAGATTCGCGATGTAGCCGTCCATGCTGAACACGCCGTCGGTGGCAATGAGTTTGAAACGGGCGGAAGCGGCCTCGCACAGTTTCGCCTCGAGGTCGGCCATGTCGTTGTTGCGGTACCGCAACCGCTGCGCCTTGCACAGGCGAATGCCATCGATGATGGAGGCGTGGTTCAACTCGTCCGAGATCACGGCGTCTTCCGGTCCCAGCAGCGTCTCGAACAGCCCACCGTTCGCATCGAAGCACGAGCTGTAGAGGATGGTGTCCTCCGTGCCGAGGAATGCGCTCAACCGTGCCTCCAGTTCCTTGTGCAGGGACTGCGTGCCGCAGATGAAGCGCACACTGGCCAGGCCGTAGCCCCACGCGTCGAGCCCGGCATGAGCGGCGGCGCGCACCTCGGGGTGCTGGGCCAGGCCAAGGTAGTTGTTCGCGCACAGGTTCAACACGGGCGGGCCGTCGCCCACGCGCACGTGCGTGCCCTGCGGCGTGGCGATGACGCGCTCCGTCTTGTAAAGCCCGGCTGTCCGGATCGCCTCGAGCTGGCGACCGAGGTGCTCTTTGAATCGGCCTGTCATAAACCGCCGCCGCGGGCCTCTACTCAGCCCAGTTCAACACCACCTTGCCCGCCTGACCCGAGAGCATGACATCGAAGCCCTTCTGAAACTCCGTGTAGTGAAAGCGGTGGGTGATGACCGGTTTGATGTCGAGCCCGCTCTGCAACATGACGGTCATCTTGTACCAGGTCTCGTACATTTCCCGGCCATAGATGCCCTTGATCGTCAGCATGGAGAAAATGACGGTGTTCCAGTCGATGGCCATCTCTTTCTCCGGAATGCCCAGCAGGGCGATTTTCCCGCCGTGCGCCATATTGGCCAGCATATCGCGGAACGCCTGCGGGTTGCCCGACATTTCCAAGCCCACATCGAACCCCTCGACCATGCCCAGTTCGCGTTGCACGTCCCGGAGCGAGCGTTCGCACGGGTTGACGGCCAGGGTGACGCCCATCTTGCGTGCCAGCTCAAGGCGATACGGGTTGATGTCGGTGATGACCACGTAGCGCGCACCGGCATGCAGGGCCACCGCCGCGGCCATGATGCCGATCGGGCCGGCGCCCGTTACCAGGACATCTTCGCCCAGCACCGGGAAGGACAGGGCGGTGTGCACGGCGTTGCCAAACGGGTCGAAGATGGCCGCCACGTCGCGGTCGAGGCCCGGCGCGTGCAGCCAGACGTTCGACATTGGCAGCGCCAGATATTCGGCAAACGCGCCGGGCCGGTTGACGCCGATGCCCTGAGTATCCGCACACAGGTGCCGGCGGCCCGCCAGACAATTGCGGCAACGGCCGCAGACGACATGGCCCTCGCCACTGACGATCTGGCCGGGGTGGAAATCCGGGACGTTGGTGCCCACCTCAACGATTTCGCCGACGAACTCGTGGCCCACCACCATCGGAACCGGGATGGTGCGTGCCGCCCAGTCATCCCATTTGTAAATGTGCAGATCGGTGCCGCAGATTCCCGTGCGATGCACCTTGATCAACACATCGTTGATGCCGATGGCAGGTCGCGGCACCTCCTCCAGCCACAAGCCCGGGGCGGCCTTTCGTTTCACCAATGCCTTCATGTTTGTTCGCAGCGCCCTTCGTCCGCCATCCCGGACAGAGCGGACCGGATGGTGAACCCGGCCCCCTCCACGATGCAAGACGAATATCCGATTTACTGTCCATGACAGCGGAGCGGCCGGCAGACGGGATCGGTTTTTCGCTTGCCAGCCCCGCCGCTCCTTTCATTCACTAGAGTCACGCTGCACGAGTTCGCGATGAGCCTGATGATGAAACGCCCGTTTCGCGCCAGCCGGTCCCCGCGGGGCCGGCTCTGGATTCCATTCCCTTCATGAAGAGCAAAGGAACGTCTTCCCGGCGCGGCTTCCTGGCCGGTGGCAACTGGATCATCGACCAGGTGAAAATGATCGATGTCTTCCCGCAACGCGAGCAACTGGCCAACATCCGCAGCCAGTCCCAAGGCACCGGCGGGGCGCCCTACAACGTGCTGGTGGACCTCGCGAAACTGGGTGCCGACTTTCCGCTGGCCGCCGCCGGTTTCGTGGGCAAGGACGCGCTGGGCCAGGCCATCCTCGAGGATTGCGCGCGGCACAAAATCGAGACGAAGCACCTGAAGACCACCGGCGATGCCGCCACCTCCTACACGGACGTGATGACCGAGATGGGCAACGGGCGGCGAACGTTTTTCCACTACCGCGGTGCCAACGCGCTGTGGCGGGGGGAAGATCTGGACTTCACCAAACACAAGGCCCGCATCTTTCATCTCGGCTACCTGCTGCTGCTGGATGCGCTGGACGAGGCGGACGCCAAGTTCGGCACCAAGGCCGCCCGCCTGCTGGCCGCCGCCCAAGAGGCGGGGATGAAGACCAGCGTGGACGTGGTGAGCGAAGACAGCGACCGCTTCGCCAAGGTCGTGTCGCCGGCCTTGAAGTACGTGGACTACTGCATCCTCAACGAGATCGAGGCAGGCAAGACCGCGGGGTTCAAGATTCGCCAGCCGGACGGCTCGCTCGACACCGTCAGCCTTCGTCACGCCGCAGGTGCCCTGCTCCAGCAGGGCGTGCGCGAACTGGTCGTGATTCATTTTCCCGAGGGGGGGTTTGCCCGGACGCGCAAAGGGGAGGACGTGTGGCAGTCCTCGCTCAAGATTCCGGACAAGCTCATCGCGGGTACCGCAGGGGCTGGCGATGCCTTCTGCGCCGGCGTTCTTCTGGGGCTGCACGAGGGCTGGGATCTGGCCCGCTGTTTGCAGACCGGCGTCTGCGTCGCGGCGGCGTCTCTGTTCGACCCGACCTGCACGGGCGGGATGCGGCCTTTGAACACCTGCCTGGCCCTGGCGAAGAAGTACGGGCTCCGTCCCTCGCTCGAACCCGCGGAGTGACTTGCCGGGCTGCGGCTTTCAGCGCCGTGTGGTCACATCCCTGTTCGCGGGTTCAGTTCCCTTGGCCGAGAAGATCCTCAGGACCACAGGCTCGCCGGGAGACCGATCGAGGTCTTCGGGCAGGGAGACCGAGACCAGCTTCCCGACTTGAGGCGCCACGGTGGGGCACGCCATGTCGGCTCGACTTCGATCTCGAGGGCATCTCGCTGGTCCTTGTACCGGTCGTAGAGTTCGTCCGAACACAGCTTTTCCGCGTGCCGCTTCTCGGCGCGGGGAAAATCCTTTTGCGCCCGCCCGAGGTTCACCTGGGCGGTGGCCAGCTCGGCGGGCGATCGAGGCAGCGATCACAGGGCTGCGGTGGGAGCGCCGAACCCCCGGTCGGCGCCTGAAACGGCCGGCGCGGGCGCGCGACCGGCGTGAGAATCGAGGCTGCTGCCCGCCGCTGTCGATCGGCCACCCGGCGCGGCACCCTTGCGCCCCGGCGCGGCCTTCTGCTATCCCATGCCGCGCATGACTATTCGGCACCGAGCCCCAGTCTAAGCGTTCATGTCGGGCAGCATCTCACAGCCACGCACGCGCGTGGACGGGCGGTTTTTCAGGCTGGGCGAGCGCAAGTTCCACCCCAAGGGAGTCGCCTACGGTCCCTTTCCACCCAATCAGCGCGGCGAGCACTTCGCCTCGCCCGAGCAAACGGCCCGAGACTTCGACCTGGTCCTTGAACTCGGGGCCAACCTGCTGCGGGTTTACCATGTGCCACCCCGCTGGTTCCTCGACCTGGCACTGGAGCGGGGGCTGAAGGTGCTGATCGACATTCCGGGAACGCGGACCCATTTTGCTCTGGATTCCCATCGAGCCCGGACCGCCGCCCGCGCGGCGGTCACCGCGGCCGTGCGAGCCTGTCTCGGGCACCCCGCCGTCTTCGCCTACAGCGTGGTCAACGAAGTCCCGGCCGACGTAACGCGCTGGGCGGGACCGAAGGCGGTGGTCGATCTGATCGAGGAACTGGTGGTCGCCGCCAAAGAGATCGATCCCGACTGCCTGTGCACGTTCGCCAATTATCCGCCCACGGAGTTCCTGCAACCGCGCAACATCGACTTCGTGTGCTTCAACGTCTATCTCCACCACCCGAAGCCGTTTGAAAACTATCTGGCGCGGCTGCAAATGCTGGCGGGCCAGCGGCCGCTGATCCTGGGGGAATTCGGGATCGACGCCCGGCGCGAAGGCCCCCACCGGCAGGCGGAGGTCTTGTCCTGGCAGGTCGAGGCGGCCTTTCGCGGCGGCCTCGCCGGGGCCGTCGTCTTCAGTTTCACCGATGAATGGTTTGCGGGCGGGGGGCAAGTGGACGACTGGGAGATGGGGTTGACCACGCGGTTGCGCAAACCCAAGCCGGCCTTTTTTGCGGTGCAGCGGAAATACCGGGAGGCACCGTACTTCGCCCTCGACCAATATCCACCGGTCTCCGTGGTGGTCGCGTGTTACAACGGCGCCCGCACCCTCCAGCTTTGCCTCGATTCCCTCGCCCGGCTCAATTATCCGAACTACGAGGTCATCCTCGTCGATGACGGCTCCACCGACACCACGCCGGAGATCGCGCTGCTCTACAAGTTTGTCCGCTACATCCGGCAGGACAATCACGGCCTGTCCGTGGCCCGCAACACCGGCATCGCCGCCGCCACGGGGGAAATCGTGGCCTTTACCGACGCCGACTGCCGGGCGGACGAGGATTGGCTGTATTACCTGGTGGCTGACCTGCTCCGGAGCGACTTCGTGGGCGTGGGGGGGCACAACTTCCTCCCGCCGGAAGATTCCGCCGTGGCGGCCGCCGTCATGGTGTCCCCGGGAGGCCCCGCGCACGTCATGCTCACGGATCGCGAAGCCGAGCACGTGCCGGGCTGCAACATGGCCTTCTACCGATGGGCGCTGGATGAGATTTCCGGCTTCGATCCCATCTTCACCCGGGCGGGCGATGACGTGGATCTGTGCTGGCGCCTGCAACAACGGGGCTACAAGATCGGCTTCAGCCCGGCGGGTTTCGTGTGGCACTATCGGCGCTCGACGGTGGGCGCCTACCTGCGCCAGCAACAGGGCTACGGCGAGGCGGAGGCCCTGCTGGTGCGCAAGCATCCCGAGTACTTCAACGCCGTGGGGGGGAGCATTTGGCGGGGCCGCATTTACAGCCCGGCCAGGTACGGTGTCTCCCTCCGCAAGCCCATCATCTACCATGGCGTATTTGGCACCGGCTTCTTCCAAACGCTTTATGCCGGCGGCGAATCGTCGCTCCTGATCTTCTGCACGGCCCTGGAATACCATGTCTTCATCACTCTGCCCCTCGGCATCCTTTCCGTGCCCGTCCACTTCCTCTGGCCGCTGGCCCTCACGGGGCTTCTGCTCTCGGCCACCGTGTGCGCGCTGGCCGCGGCGCAGGCGGACATTCCCCGCCGCCAATGCACCTTCTGGTCCCGCCCGCTGGTGGCGGTGATGTTCTTTCTCCAGCCGATTGTGCGCGGCTGGGCGCGATATCAGGGCCGGCTCATGCTCCCCCCGGTGCCGCGGGCCACTTGGGATCGCCTGGCCGCCAAGGCGGATGCCACCGCCGGATCTGCCTGCGAGCACTGCTACTACTGGGCCGAAGGCCCCCTCGACCGGCTGGCGTTTCTCGATCGCCTTCTGGCGCGGCTGGACGCCGAGGGCTGGCCGAGCAAGGCGGACAGCGGTTGGAGCCATTGCGATGTCGAGATTCACGGCGACCGCTGGAGCCATGTGCAACTGACCACCGCCACCGAGGATTTGGCGGGCAGCAAGCGATTGTTCCGCTGCCGCCTGCGGACCAAGTGGTCCCTGCTGGCCATCGCCTTCACCGGTGCGACGTTGAGTTTGGAACTGGTGGTCATCGGATTGCTGGCGGGTCGATTTCCCTGGTTGTGGAGCGTGTTGCTGACGATTCCGGCGTTGGGATGGTTCCTCCACACCGAACGTCGCAAGGCCCAGCGTGTG
>DATLZF010000425.1:0-6240 GCA_035574135.1 Candidatus Methylomirabilota bacterium | reverse complement strand
GTGGGCGCGCTGACTCATTCCGCGCCCGCCGTGGATATCGGCCTGGATTTTCTCCCGTGACACCTCGTCCCCAATCCGCGGGCCCCAGAGTCATGACCGTCGATGCGCAGATCCTGGCCGCCCTGCGCCAAGCCGGCGAGGGAGGCGTGTCCGGCGCCGATCTGGCACAGCGGTTGGGCATTTCGCGCGCCGCAATCTGGGCGCACATCGAAGAATTGCGCGCCCTGGGATTTGAGATCGTGGCCAGCCCCCACCACGGCTATCGATTGCTCGACACGCCGGATCTGCTGCTCGCGGATGATCTGCTTGCCCGGCTGGAGGGCCGGCCGGTCATCGGCCGGGACATTCGGGTGTTTCGGGAAACCGGTTCAACCAACGACGTGGCCGAGAAACTGGCCCGGGACGGAGCGGCCGAGGGCGTAGTGGTATTTGCCGAGAGCCAGACACGGGGCCGGGGCCGGCTGGGACGGACCTGGCTTTCGCCCCGAGGCAAGGGCTTGTGGTTCTCGGTGCTGCTCCGGCCCGACCTCCGCCCCCAGGCCGCCACGCAATTGACCGTGGCCGCCGCCACCGCGCTCCGGCGGTCGATCCATGCCCAGACCCATCTGGCCGCCACGATCAAGTGGCCCAACGACATCCTGATCCGGGGGCGCAAGGTGGCTGGAGTGCTGACCGAACTGAGCGCCGAGTTGGATCACATCAAGCATATCGTTCTTGGAATCGGGATCGACGTGAACGTGGGCGCCGGGGAGTTCCCTGCCGACCTGAGGAAAACCGCCACTTCGCTGAAGCAGGAACTGGGGCGGCCGGTATCGCGGGCCGACCTGGCGGTGGCGGTACTGCAAGAGCTCGATCGGGATTACGCCCGCGTTCGCAACGGGCAGTTCGAAGCTCTGGCTGATGAGTGGGAGGGCCACTGCACCACGCTCGGCCGTCGCGTCAGCATTCAGTGTGGTCCCCGGCAGATCGACGGCCGGGCGGAAGCGCTGGACGAGGACGGCGCCCTGCTGGTCCGCACGGAACACGGTCGCGTCGAACGCATCATTGGAGGGGACGTCACGGTCGAAACCGCCCGTTCCTGAATCCGCCGAGCGGGCGCGCGGTCGTCCCGCGCCATGGAATCACTTCATCCGGTCGAAGGTCTTCTGGAGAATATCCGCGGGGCGGAGCCCCTGAACCTTCTCCTGCGCCTTGGCGCAGATGTCGAGTTCCAGCTTGTTTTTGGTGGGTCGGTTGACCTTGTAAAAGATGCCGAAGTAGCCGGGGAAAGGCTGATCGGCGAGCTTGTAGGCGGCCATTTCGTCAGTGACATCGTGGTCCTGGGGGACGAGTTCGAACTTGCCACCCTTGCGGGGGTTCGAGGCATCGAACGCCCCCTCGTAAAACTCGACGCACTCACTGAGGCACTCAATGAAGCTGAAGCCGTCGTGATCAAGAGCGGCCTCCATCATCTGCAGGACATGGTTGGGATTGGTGTGGGTGGTGCGGGCCACGAAGGTGGCACCGGCGCTGATGGCCTGTTTCATGGGGTTGATCGGCTGATCGACCGCGCCCCAGATATCGGTCTTGCTCTTGAAGCCCAGCGGCGAGGTGGGCGAGGTCTGCTTTTTGGTAAGGCCATAGACCCAGTTGTCCATCACGACGTAGGTCATCTTGATGTTTTTGCGGGCAGTGTGATTGAAGTGGTTGCCGCCGATGGAGAAGGCGTCGCCATCACCCCCGAAGACGAAGACGTGCAGGTCGGGCCGGGTCAGGGCGATGCCGCTGGCGAAGGGAAGCGCGCGCCCGTGGATGTAGTGGGCGCCATGCGCCTGGACGAAGTAGGGGAATCGACTCGAGCAGCCGATGCCCGCCACGGTGGTGATCTTTTCGTGCCACAGCTTGCGCTTTTCGATCAGTTTGAAATAGAGCGCGAGCACGGAGAAGTCGCCGCAGCCGGGGCACCACGTGGGATGATCGGCGGCGATTTCTTTTTTCTGCAGGCCTTTGCGCTCGGAGTCGGGCAGAGGCGGGACGGGGACGGTGTTGAGTTGGCCGGTGCGGGGCAGCGGCTCGAAGGGAATGGCAGGGGCGCTCATGGGAAAAATGGATTGGGACATCAGGGTGAGGCCGGGGCGGAAGATCACAGCCGGCGAAGGCCGTTGGAGAGGTTGCTGCGGACCCGGTCCAGGATTTCGCGCACTTTCCATGTCAACCCGTCCGTCTTGTTCAATCCGCGAATCTTCGGATCGCAGTAACGGGCACGCAGGAGCGTGGCCAACTGGCCAAAGCCGTAGATGCCTTCGTCGTTCATCTCGACGACAAGGATGTGATTGAAGCCGGAGAAGATGTTTTCCAGCCCGTTGGGCAGCGGGTTGAGGTACTTGATGTGCAAAGCCGAAACGCTGTCGCCCGCCGCGCGAGCCCGGTCCACGGCCTCCCGAATCGGCCCTTGAGTGGAGCCCCAGCCCACCAGGAGAATGTTCCCCTCGGGCGGTCCATAGACTTGCGGAACGGGCAACTCCGCCGCCAGCGCCCGCAACTTGTTGCGACGCTTGGCGGTCATGGCCGTGTGCAGCTTGGGGGAACCCGTGGGATGGCCCATTTCATCATGCTCCAAGCCGGTCACGATCGGGTATTTGCCGCTGGCGATGCGGGTGCCCGGCGCCAGGTGCCGGGTGATGCCATTCGGAGCCTGAAGGTCGTAGGGCTTGTGGTCGGCCACGGGAGTCAGGTCCGGTGAGATGTCCTGACAAACCTTCGCCAAATCCGGCTCCTCGAACGCCTCGATGCGGGTGGCGATGGCTTGGTCGGTGAGGATGATGACCGGAACGCTGTATTTGCGTGCGATGTTCACCGCTTCGATGGCGGTGTAGAAGCAGTCCTCCACCGCCGCCGGGGCCACGACGACGCGGGGGGAGTCACCGTGACCGCCATAGCAGGCGATAAACAGATCTGACTGCTCGACATTCGTTGGCATGCCCGTGGAAGGCCCGCCTCGCTGAACATCCACAATGACCAAGGGCACTTCCGCCATCACGGCCCAGCCGATGGCTTCGGTCTTCAAAGAGATGCCCGGACCGCTGGAGCCAGTGACCGCCACCCGTCCGGCATAACTGGCGCCGATGGCCATCGAGACGGACGCGATCTCGTCTTCGCACTGGATGAACATGCCCCCGTATTTCGGGAGTTCGCGCCGGAGCAGCTCCATGATATCCGACCAAGGGGTGATGGGATACCCCGCGCCAAACCGTACGCCCGCAGCGATGAGGCCGTAGCCGAGGGCCTCGTTGCCGTTCATGACGACCTGCGCCGTCTTCCGCCTCTTGGCCTCCAAGAATTGGAAGGTCTCGATCACGGAACCCAACGAGTGACTGTAGCCGGCGTGGAAGGCCGTCAGCGCGTTGTTCACCACGCTGGAATCCTTGCCGGAGAACCGCTCGGTGATGAGCTGCTCCAGCTTGGGCACGTTCAAATCGAACATCTTGGCGATCAACCCCAGGGCGAAAATGTTCTTGCCCTTGTCCTTGGCAGTTCCGCCGATGGCCTCGACGGTGAGACTCGAAATGGGCACCCCGATGTGGCGATAGTCCTTCTGCCACTCTGGCTTCGGTTCGACGTGATCCGAATCATACAGAACGATCCCCCCCTTGCGCAGGGAGTTGATGTGGTCCTCGTAGGAATGCTGGTAAAAGGCCAGCAGCACATCCGCCTCGTCCCCGGAACTCAGCACCTCACCCGAACCGATCCGCACCTGAAAGATGGAAGGACCGCCGGAAATGGTTGAGGGGATCGTCATGAAGGTCATGACCTCCTGCTCGCTTCGGCCAGCCAGCCGGGCCAAGAACCCTCCGATCGCCTGAATGCCATCTTGGGAATTCCCCGCGATGCGAATCACCGCCTCCGGGATTTTGGAAACCTTGGTCACTCCCCCTGCGGGAGCCGCCGCTACTGTCGAATCACTCATGAAAACGCTAGATAAAAAATTGCAACCGGCGCTGCGGCCACCTCCTGTTTTCGTGCCCAACTTGGCGCCGTTCAGAGGCGGCAACGGGCGAGCGTAGCACCAGCCATCCGGGAGTCAAATGATAATAGGACGCCCATCCATTTTGATTCCAACAAGTTAGAACACACACGCTTCATCCCAACTTTACCTCTGAGGGGCTGCCTCATTACTTGGTGCCTTCGGCCGCCGCCGCGCCTCGAACGGACGTTGCCGGCTCACCGACTCAGAAAGCGCTCCAAGGCCCGAGCCACCCCGTGTCCCCAAGGCTGGTGGCTAACGTATCCTCCTTGGCCCCGGACCGCCTGCTTCACGGCCGGAATCGCGTTGTCGGGCGCAGCCAAATGACCCGCGTAGGTGGTTGAGAGCATGGGCAGGTCGTTGAGATGGTCCCCGGCGGCGAAGACGCGCTCGACGGCCACGCCGAGTTGACGAGCAATTTCGCCCAAAGCCGTGCCCTTGTTGTAGTTCACATGGCTGAACCGGGCGTAAATATCGTTTCGGACCACGGTCAGTTCCGGAACCTTCCGGCAGTACTCCTCCAGATAGACTTGAATCTCGTCAGCACTGGCCGCGTTCTCGGCAATCAGGCAGAACGGCGAAAAAGCATCCTCGTAGAGGGTCGCCCGGAAACGCTCCCCCACCCATTTCATCAGCCGTGGAACATCCGGTGCGATGCGCTCGAACAGACTGGCGTGCGCCGAGGTACATCGGCGGTTCCACTCCACACAGGGGACATACTGGGAGTCCTCATGCACGAAGATCTCACGCTCCACCGTCACCACGTAGTCCGGCCGCACGCGCATCCGCGCTCGGGCCATGCCCTCCATCACGCTGGGCAGGTCACGCCCGGTGTTGATGACCCACTTCGCACCCCGCGCCTGGAACTCGGCCAGCAACTCCTGCAGGTCAAGCGGGACGGGCGGGTCTTCGCAATCGGCGTGCAGAGTGCCGTCGAAGTCCGTCGAAATCAGTTCCAAGACCGGAGGGACCATGGCTTCAAGCGGTGCGAGAAGGTTGGGACCCTCCCGAAAGAACAGGCGCAGCCCATCCTCGGCGTGCCCTCGCGCGGCTGGATTCAGCGGTCGTCATCGCCCGGCCAATCCCAGGTTCTGCAACACCCGGACCGTGGAGTGGGCCTTGTTCAACGTGTAGAAGTGAACGCCCGGAGCGCCACCGCGGAGCAGCTCCGCGCATTGGCGGGAGGCGTATTCGATGCCGAATTCCGTGGCGGCCTCGTCATCCTCGCCGCACTGTTCCAACGCCGCCACGAGGTGGTCCGGCATCCGGGCACCACACAGGGTGGTGAATCGCTTGATCTGGTGGGCGCTCAGGATCGGCAACACACCCGGGATGAGGGGCACGGTCACCCCGAGCTTCCTGGTCATGTGGTCCCGAAAGGCGAAGTAATCAGCGTTATCGAAGAACAACTGCGTAATGACGAAATCGGCGCCGCACTCGATCTTCGCCTTCAGCCGGCCCCAATCCACCTCGCGCCCCTCCTTGCACGCGATGTGGCCCTCGGGAAAGCCCGCCGTGCCGATGCAGAACCCGCCCCGCTGCCGAATGAACCGTACCAACTGGTAAGAGAACTCAAAGCCGCCCTCCATCTTCCGGAACTCCCCCACCCCACCCGGCGGATCGCCCCGCAGGGCCAGGATGTTCCGGATGCCCCGCCGCCGCGCGTCCTCGATCACCTCTCCCAACTGCTCTTGGGTCGCGTTCACGCAGGTCAGGTGTGCCATGGCCGTCAGCCCGTGCTCCCGTTGGATGCGCTCGACGATCGCGAGCGTCTTCTCTCGCGTGCTGCCGCCCGCACCGTAGGTCACCGAGCAATAGTCCGGACGCATCCGCAGGAGGGACGGAATGGTCTTCTCCAGAAGGTTCCGATCTCCCTCCTCCGTCTTGGGGGGGAAGAACTCGAACGAAATGGCGGGCCTGCCCTCGGCCTGCCGGCGGGCGTGAATGTCGCGAATGTATTCGATGGCCATGACTACAACTGGTCGGCAACAACGGCCGCTATCTAAACCGGCGAACTTCCCGCCAGCCAGCGGAAAACCCGACCTCCATCTCGTTTCGAGCTTGGATACGCCGCCCGCCTCGGCTATGGCCATCCCGATTCACAACGCCTCCAGGCGTTCACAACCCATGATTCTTGTCCCCACCGAAGTTCGGCCAAGTCGCATTCACGGCAACGGCCTGTTTGCCCTGCGGCCCATCCCGCAAGGCACCCCGATCTGGCGTTTCCTGCCCGGCTT
>DATLZF010000424.1:0-3098 GCA_035574135.1 Candidatus Methylomirabilota bacterium | reverse complement strand
CCGCCGGCAAGGGGCCCAGACCGGGCTTGCCGCCCCCCCTCTCCCGCCCTTCGGGCACCCTCTGTTCATGTCTGACGATGGGAGAGGGAGGGGGTGAGGAGTGATCGGCAATCTGAGCGGGCACCAAAAAGTCCGAGATGAGGATGGCTATGGCGCGGTGGCTGGTGACGCGGGCGAGGAATTCCAAGGCGCCGGTGATGTCGGTGCCGTGGCGTTGCGGCTCAAAAAACAGGATTTCGCGGATGACGCGCAGGACGTGTTTGCGGCCCTTGCGCGGCGGGATGAACTTTTCGATCTGATCGCTGAAGAGAATGAGGCCCACCTTGTCGTTGTTGCGGATGGCGGAAAACGCCAGCACGCTGGCCACTTCGGCGGCCAGTTCGCGCTTGGACTGCTCGACCGAGCCGAACAGGCCCGACCCGCTCACGTCCACGACGAGCATGAGCGTGAGTTCGCGTTCCTCGACGAACTTCTTGATGAACGGATGGTTCATGCGCGCGGTGACGTTCCAGTCAATCGAGCGCACCTCGTCGCCGGGCTGGTATTCGCGCACCTCGTCGAAGTTCATGCCCTGGCCCTTAAAGACGGAATGATACTGTCCCGCGAGCGTCTCGGTCACGATGCGGTTCGTGCGAATCTCGATCTGCCGGATTTTTTTGAGAATCTCGCGGGGGATCATTTGCGGACAGTTCGGCAAAATTGTTTTATGCCAGCTCCTCGAAGCCAGTTCCGTTTCGGCAGCGGCTCTGGCCCGTGAAATGCCAGAAGGCCAAGTCATCAAGCCGGGTAGGAGCCTGGTTGCAGTATTCGGTCGGTTGAACTCTTGGAAAGTTTGGATGCGCCGCCCATGATCTGACGTCCCGGGAAACAAACCAAAATCCTTCGGCCACCCATCTTTCCAGCATTCGGTCGCTGGATGTGGTCTCCGCACAGCGTTTCCTGGCAGACGTCAACCGATTGAAAGCAACTTTGCCCCATTCCAGCCTTGGACGAAGCTTGATCAGGACGCTGTCTTCGCCGGCTTCAAATTCGTTTTTCAGGCCTTCCATGAAATCTTCCCTGGACACATTTCTGAATCACGGCACGGGAAGTTCATCAAAGATTTTCTGGATCACCGTTTCGCTGGTCTTTTCCTCGGCCTCGGCTTCGTAGGTGATGGCCACGCGGTGGCGCAACACGTCCATGCCGATGCTCTTCACGTCCTGCGGCGTCACGTAGCCGCGGCCTTTCAGGAACGCGTAGGCCTTGGCGGCCAGCGTGAGCGAAATCGTCGCGCGCGGCGACGCGCCGAGCTGGATGAATTCCTTCACCGCGATCTTGTATTTCTCCGGCTCACGCGTGGCGCAAACGAGGTCCACGATGTAGTCCTTCACCTTGTCATCCACGTAGATGTCGTTGATGACCTCGCGGGCGGCGAGAATCTGCCCCGGCTCGACCACCGGCGAGGCTGCCGGCAGTCCGGTCGTGCGCGCCATCAGGTCAAGAATCTGCCGCTCCTCGTCACGGCTCGGGTAGCCGATCTTGAGCTTCAACATGAAGCGGTCCACCTGCGCCTCGGGGAGGGGATACGTGCCCTCCTGTTCGATGGGGTTTTGCGTCGCCAGCACCAGGAAGGGTTCCTCCAGCCGGAAGGTGTTCTCGCCAATGGTCACCTGCTTTTCCTGCATCGCTTCGAGCAACGCGCTCTGCACCTTGGCGGGCGCGCGGTTGATTTCGTCGGCGAGGATGAGGTTGGCGAAGATCGGTCCTTTCCGCGTGGTGAACTGGCCCGACTGCGGGTTGTAAATCTGCGTGCCGATGACGTCGGCGGGCAGCATGTCCGGCGTGAACTGGAGCCGCGCGAAGCGCGCGTGAATGGCGGCGGCCAGGGTCTTGACCGACAGTGTCTTGGCAAGCCCCGGTACGCCTTCGAGGAGGACGTGGCCGTTGGCCAGCAGGCCGATCACCAGCCGCTCGACCAGGTATTTCTGGCCCACGACAACCTTGTTGATCTCGTTCAGCAGCGGCTGCACGAATGCGCTGGCCTGCTGCACTTCCGCGTTGATGGCGCTCAGTCCCGTGCTCATGTGGCGGCAAATCCTACCGGCCAACAGACCATTTCACCAGCCCGTGTGTTCAGAATTTGCTGGCAGGAAATGGCGCGACCGGCGGACGGCAAATCAAACCCGAGTCGGCGGCAAGACATGAGGGGGCAGGACGCGCAACCAGCCTGCTCACGCGACAATCTGCCGCACAGAATGGAGGAGAGCCGCGGAACCCAATCGTCCAATCCGGACATCCGCCTGCCTGGCGGCCTTGGCTTCAGCCTGAATTCCGCAGTTCGCCTCAAATCCAACTGCGCCGCAGTTGGTGGGGGCAGACGCAACCAATCTGATCATTGGCAGTCTGTAAACAGAGAGATTTCAACCTCGGAATTCAGGTTCAAACTGCGGATCGGGCCGCAGCCCCTCCCGCAGCCGCTTTCCAGCCGAGACCAACGTGTTCCGGTCGCGCCCGCTTCGCTCCCGGTCCGGGGTGTCAGACCCTGGCGTTCCAGAAGCCTGCGGTGGATGAAAACCTCCTCCTTCCTGCGACCGATCCCAACGATGACGCTTGCGGCACCCACGGAAGGGGTGAAAGAAGAAGGCCGCGGGAACGGCCGCGGCCTTTCGCAAACCTTCAGCGTCGGCGGTTGGGTGCCGACCGCGCGTTTTCAGGAGAACAGATTTTTGATCACCGTTCCGTAGCGCACGATCATCACGGGCCGGCCGCTCGGCGTGTGGTACTCCTTCGTGTGATCAATGCCCAGCGAGTCGTAGAACGTCGCCGCCACGTCGTCCGGCGTGATGGGCTTGTCCTTCGGGCCTTCGCCCTTGGCGTCGGATTCACCGATGACGCGGCCGCCCTGCATGCCGCCGCCGGCCAGGAGACAGAACATCGCGCGCGGATAGTGGTCGCGCCCGCCGCGCTGGTTGATTTTCGGCGTGCGGCCGAATTCGCCGGTGACAAACACGCTCGTTGATTCGAGCAGGCCTTTGGCCGCCAGCGCGAGGAACAGGCCGGACAACCCGGCATCGAGCTGCGGGCAAAGGCGGTCCTTGAGCGACGTCCAGTTGTTC
>DATLZF010000423.1:0-5329 GCA_035574135.1 Candidatus Methylomirabilota bacterium | reverse complement strand
GCGTTCGGGGGCGAGGCCGCAGCTTCAGGTCCGCCGGGCGGGAATGGCGCAGCGCACGACGCTCTCGGTTAGCCGGGGCCGGGTCCGCGTTGCCGTCATGGCATCCGGAGCCTCACGGCGAAGGAGCAAGGCTCGCCCGCGTGGGTTGAAAGCTTGCCGCCCGCCACGGCTCTGATACGCTGGGCACCGATGCTCCGGCTCGCCGCCATTTGCTTTCGTCCGCTTGGGGTGCTGCTTGGCTTTGTGGCCTGGTGTACGGCTTCCACTTCCTTGCTGCCGCTGGCGACCGCGCTCGTCGCGTGGGCGGATGGCGAGCATTGGGTAAGGCTGGCGGCGGACAGGGACGGTGCGCGCGTCGTGCTCGGGCACGACGCGGGCGATCCGCGCAAGGCACTGACCCACTCGCACTGCTTGATTTCGCAGATGCTCACGCTGCTGGCGCAGCCTTCGGGACCGGAGCACGCCGATCACATTCTCAACTTTCAAAGCGGCGCCTCCACCGCGCGACGCGATGTTACCATCCGGCTTGCCGTCACGCAGGTTGAGGTCGGCCTGGCGTTTCCCCCGTCGGCGCACGCCGTCGCGTCGCCGAGGCTGTTGAGCAACGTCGAAGCGCCCCTGCTCGACATCCCGCCGCCGGCCATGGCCGTCGTGGTCGCTGGCGCGACCGTCCTCCTCATTTGATTCTCTCCTTCAGCCGGAGTGGACCGCATCACGCGGCGGCTCGGGCCTTTTTCTTTTGGGACGCCGCCGAGTGGTGGGCGTCGTCGTGACTTTTCTGAATCCGTGCTCTGAACCTGTTTGTCCGCCATGCCATGAAACACATTTTGACCATCGCCTGCTGCCTGACGCTCGTACCCGTCGCTGGCGTCGCAACCCTCACGAATTCTCCACCCACCGCCGCCGCCGCGCTCGTGCGGGAGGCGCTCACGAGCAATCCGGAACTGCGCTTCTACGAGGCGGAACTGGCCGCCGCCCTGGCGGTCCGGAAGGCCACCCCGCGCCTGGCATCGCCCGAAGTCAGCGGCAGCCTTGGCCACAAGCGCGCTCGCGAGGCCGGAGGCCAACTCGCCGGCGAAGGCACCGCGTGGAGCGTCAGTATCAGCCAGACCTTCGAGTGGCCGGGGCGTCTTGGCCTGCGCAAGGCCATCGCAAACCACGACGTGACGCTGGCCGAACTCGGGTTCGACCGTTTCAAGCTGGCGCTCGCCGCCCGCGTGCGGGCACAGGCCCACCTGCTGGCCACCGCGACCGAGAAGGCCCGCGTCGCCCGCACCGTGGCCGATCGCTATCGCGCCCTGCGGGAGGTTCTCGTGCAGCGCGATCCCGCCGGGGTGACGCCGCAACTGGAGCTGCGCATCCTGGAGGCCACGGAGGTGACCCTGCGCCGACGGGCGACCGAAGCCGACCTGGCAGCCAATGACGCACGACTCGCCCTGAACCAGTTGCTTGGTCGCCCCCCGGACGGTCCGCTGGCCGTGGACCTCACCGATCTGCCCCTGCCCGTTGCGCCCGGATTGGCGACGCTCCTGGCAGCAGCGCAGACGAACAATTTTGAACTGCGCCTCCGCGCCGCGGAGCTGGAACAGCAGGGTTTCCGCGTGGCGCTGGCGAAAAACGAGCGCTGGCCCTCCTTCTCCGTGGGCCCGCAATTCAGTGAAGAGAACGCCGGCGAACAGGAGCGCGTTCTGGGCCTTGGCATTTCGTTTCCCCTGCCGCTCTGGCGCCACAACACCGCCAACGTCGAAGCCGCCAGGGCGCGCCAGGTGCAGGCGGAGACGGTGCTGGAGGTCGCACGTCGCGACGTCGAGCGTCGCGTCGTGGCGGCGGCCCGCGCCTACGAAACGAGGTTGTCCGAGATGGCGCAATGGCGCGCCGACTCGGTCCGGCAGTTCGCGGAAGCCGCCGAGTTGGCCGATCGCCACTACCGCCTCGCCGCCGTGCCCGCCACCACTTACGTCGAGCTGCAGAAGCAGTACCTCGAAGCGGTGGAAACCTTGCTGGATACCCGCCGCGAAGCCATCGCCGCTGCCGCCGAACTGGAGGAACTCACCGGTCTCCACCTCCTCGACCAGCCATGATCGACCGCATCCTCGAATTTTCCCTGCGCCAACGCGCGGTCGTGCTGCTCGGCGCGGCGCTGCTCCTGGGCTTTGGCTTGTGGTCCGCGCGGGAACTGCCGATTGACGCCGTGCCGGACATCACCAGCCCGCAGGTGCAGATCAACACCGAGGTGCCCGCCCTCGCGCCCGAGGAGGCCGAGATGCTCGTCACCCGCGTGCTCGAGCAGGAACTGGCCGGCCTGCCGGGCGTGACCGAAATGCGGTCGTTGACCAAGTTCGGCCTCGCCCAGGTCACGCTGCAATTCCGGGACGACGTGGACATCTATCGCAGTCGGCAACTCGTCGCGGAGCGCATCCAGGCCGGGCGTGACCGGTTGCCCGCCGGAGTCGAACCCCGCCTCTCGCCCATTTCCACCGGCCTGGGTGAGATTTTCTACTACACCCTCGCCTGGCGGGCGGATGCGACGAACCGCCCGGCGGAGCCGTTCGACCAGTTGCTTGCGCTCCACGAGGCGCAGGAATACATCGCCAAGCCGTTCCTCCGCGCCATTCCGGGCGTGGCCGAGATCAATTCCAGCGGCGGCCACCAGCGGCAGATTATCATCCAGCCGGATCCCGGCAGGCTTCGCGAGGCCAACCTGTCGTTTGACGATCTGGCCGCCGTCATCCGCCAGAACACCGACAACGCCGGCGGCGGCATCATCAACCAGTCGGGGCGCAAGCTGATTGTGCGAGCCGTCAGCAAAGTGCAGACGATCGAGGACCTCGCGAACCTGCCGCTGAAGTTTGGTGCGGGCGCCAGGCCGTTGCTGGTGAAGGATGTGGCCGAGGTTGCCATCGGCTCGTCCGTCCGCGCCGGCGCGGCCACGGAAAACGGCGTGGAAACGGTGCTCGGCACGGTGATGATGCTGGCCGGCGAGAACAGCCGCGTGGTGGCCCATCGCGTCGGGCAGCGCATCCGCGGCCTGCAGGAAAAGCTCCCGCCCGGCATCGAAGTGCGCGTCCAATACGACCGCGCGGAGCTGGTGGACCGCACCATCCACACGGTGAAAGTGAATCTGTTCGAGGGCGCGGTGCTCGTGGTGGCCGTATTGCTGGGTCTCTTGGGCAACTGGCGTGCGGCGCTCATCGTCGCCACCGCCATCCCGCTTTCGTTCCTCTGCGCGCTCATCGGCATGGCGCGCCTTGGCGTTTCCGGCAACCTGATGAGCCTCGGCGCCGTGGATTTCGGCCTGATCATTGATGGCGCGGTCGTGATCGTGGAAAACATCGTTCGGCAGCTCGCGCATCGGCAGGCGCTCCTGGGGCGGCCGCTCACGGCCGAGGAACGCGCCCGCACCGTGCTGGCCGCCGCAAGGCAGGTGGGCGGGCCGATGTTCCATGGCGTGCTCATCATCGCCGTGGTTTACCTCCCCATTCTCGCCCTCGGTGGCATCGAGGGGAAAATGTTCCATCCGATGGCGCTGACCGTAATGCTGGCACTGGGCGGCGCCCTGGTGCTCGCGCTCACGCTCATGCCCGCGCTCTGCGCGATGCTCCTCGGTGGCAAGGTCCGCGAGACGGAGAACCTTTGCATCCGCTGGCTCAAGGGCCTGTATCGCCCCGCGCTGGATCTGGCCCTGCGCCGGCGCTGGGGGGTGGTGGGTGGCGCGGTGGCGTTGTTCGCGCTGGCGCTCGTGATCTTCACGCGACTGGGGGCAGAGTTCGTGCCGAAACTCGACGAAGGCGCCACCACCATGATGCTTTACCGCCCGGTCGATCAAAGCATCGAAGCCTCGGTCGCGGACCAATGCGCCGTGGAGCAACTCGTGCGGCAACGTTTCCCCGAGGTCGAGAGGGTGTTCTCTCGCATCGGCACCTCGGAGGTGGCCACCGATCCCATGCCGCCGAACGAGGCGGACCTTTACGTGTTCTACAAGCCCCGCTCCGAATGGCGGAAACAGGGCGATCGCGTGCCGACCAAGCGCGCACTGGCCGAGCGTGTGGCCGAGGCGATCCAGGCCGGGTTCACGAACACCGACACCATGGTGGCCCAGCCCATCGAGATGCGTTTCAACGAGATGCTCGAAGGGGTGCGCGCGGACCTTTCGGTGAAGGTGTTCGGTCCGGATTTCGACATGCTCGAGGCCCTAGCCGAGCGGACCAAGGCGGTGCTGGAAAAGTTGCCCGGCGTGGCCGAGATCGAATTCGAAACGGAAGGACGCCCGCCGGTTCTGACCATTGCCGTCAGGCGCGAGGAACTGGTGCGTCGCAACCTCACGGCCGCCTCGGTGAACGCCGCCATTGTCACCGCGCTCGCCGGCCAGACGGTCGGCACGCTTCAGCACGGCACGCACGTCCACGAGGTGGTGGTGCGGTTGCGCGGTGAGTTGCGGGAGCAGGTGGAGCAGATTCGGGCGCTCCCCGTGCGTGCGGGCGACCACGGCCTGGTGCCGCTCGGCGCGCTGGCGGATATCCGGATCGTCCCGGCCGTCGAGCCGATTCGTCGCGATGACGGCAAACGTCGCGCGGCGCTCATGATCAACCTCGACACCAGCGATGTAGAGGGCTGGGTCAACGCCGCCCACGCTGCCGTGCGCGAACAAATCCGGTTGCCGGAAGGCTACCAGATCGAGTTTGGCGGGCAGTTCGAGCATTTGCAGGAGGCGCGCGCCCGGCTGGCCATTGTGGTGCCGGCTGCCCTGGCGCTCATCTTCGTCCTCATCTTTGTCGCCTTTGGCTCCCTGCGGCAGGCGGCGCTGGTTTACACCGGCATTCCTCTGGCCCTGACCGGCGGCATTTTCGCGCTGTGGCTGCGCGGGATGCCCTTCAGCATTACGGCCGCGGTGGGGTTCATCGCCTTGAGTGGCGTGGCGGTGTTGAACGGTGTGGTGATGGTGAGCTGTTTTAACGAGCTGCGCGAGGAAGGCAGGAACCTGTTGGAGGCGGTGAAGGAGGGCGCGTTGACACGGCTGCGCCCGGTGCTGATGACGGCGGCCGTGGCCGCACTGGGCTTTGTGCCGATGGCGCTGTCGCGCGGAGCGGGCGCGGAGGTGCAACGGCCGTTGGCGACGGTTGTCATCGGCGGCATCCTCTCCTCGACCTTTCTGACGCTGTTCCTTTTGCCGGTGCTCTACGCGTGGTGCGAACGCCGTAGTGCAGCGGAGACCGGGGCGGGTGGCGAGGCGCGACAACCCGCGCGGCCCGCGGCCGGGGCCGCCATGGCAGGGGAACTCGGCTAGGCAGGCGCTACGGCGCGCGAACGTCGTAGCACCGCAGTTCGTCGT
>DATLZF010000422.1:0-3586 GCA_035574135.1 Candidatus Methylomirabilota bacterium | reverse complement strand
CACGGCTTCCAAGGCGATGGGCGCCAATGCGGCGTTGACGGTGGCGATCATGACCACGTCCACGTCCACTGCGGCCACCGTCTGGGCGACGGAATCAGTGGCCCGGCTGCCGGGGCACCGCGCGGCCAGGGCGCGGGCCCGATCGAGCTTCACATCACACACCACCGTGACCTGCCCGGGCGCGAGCAACTGCTGTCGCTTCTGGCCCACCAGACCACACCCGATCAGGGCGACACGTGGGAGGGCGCCGGCGCTCATGGTGACCCCGCCTCACCGGGCGCGTTGAAACCGGATGTCATGTCCCGCAGTGTCTTTGGCCGGGCCGCCTACCTCAAGCAAATCCACGTTCGTCCCGCTGGTTTCAGCGACCCCCTTGCAACCTCAATATAACCGTCACCGCCGCGTCAGAAGCGGCGGCCGCCGGCGCGAATCTCCCGGGTCAAACGGGGCGGAAAAGCCCGTGGCTCGCCCATCCCACCATGGCCCGGTGCGTTGATGGGCGACCCGCGTCGAGAGGCGTTCGAGAGTGGTGAATCCCGACTCGGCACCTGGTCCGAGTGGGCGTCTCCGACGCTGGATTTCCCAACCTCGGAGCTTCCGACGGACCGATCCGGTCACACGCCGGCTTTTCAGGCGGCTTGACTGAGGGTGGAGCGCGGCTATAAACGCGCCCGGTTTCAGTCTCACTTCCGGCGGATGGTGAAAAGATCCGCCCGGGGCAGTGGCGTTCCAACGCGCGCGCCCCGGGGGCGCTCCCCTCGGCGGATCAGGCTGGCCGACACTCGATTCCATGAGTCAGACCCTTGCCGGCAAGGTTGCGTTTGTCACCGGAGGCTCCCGGGGCATCGGTCGTGCCTGCGCGCTGAAACTGGCGGAGGTGGGATGTGATGTCGCCATCGCCTACCACAACAGCCACGACGAGGCCGAGGCCGTCTGCGCCGCCGTTCGGAAGCTCGGCCGCCGGTCGCTGGCATTGCAGGCCGATGTGAGTGAGCCAGAGAGCGTGGCCGAGGCGTTTGCGGGCTTCCGGCGGCAATTCGACCGGCTGGACATCGTGGTGAGCAACGCGGCCATCGGCGTGCTGCGACCTGCCCTGGAGATGTCGCTCAAGCACTGGCGACGGTGCCTCGAGACCAACGCGCTGGCGCTGAACCTCCTCGCCCAACAGGCGGTGCCGCTCATGCCGACGGGAGGGTGCTTCATTGGCCTTTCCAGCCTGGGATCGACGCGGGCCATTCCACACTACTCCTTCATCGGGGCCTCGAAGGCGGCGCTCGAAGCTCTCGCTCGCGGGCTGGCCCAGGAACTGGGGCCGCGCGGCATCCGCGTGAACATCGTCAGCGCCGGCGTGGTGGACACCGACGCGTTGAAGTTCTTCCCCAATCGCGAACAACTGCTGGCCGAGTCCGCGCGGCGCACGCCGTTGCCGGGCGCGCTGACGCCCGAGGACGTGGCCGGGGCGGTGTACCTGCTCTGTCTGCCCGAGGCCCGCATGATCACCGGCCACACGCTGGTGGTGGACGGCGGCTACTGCATTTCCGGATGAACCCGCCCTCCTTCACCGAGTCGGGGCTGGCCGGCGGCGTGGCCCTGGTCACCGGTGGCAGCCGCGGCATCGGCCGCGCCATCGTCGAAGTCCTCGCCGCCAGTGGCATGGAAGTGGTCTTCACCTATCGCGACAACGCCGCCGCCGCGGCCGAAGTGCTCACCGCCCTCTCGGGAGCGAAGGTCTCCTCCGTCGCCGTGGATGTGCGGGACGCCGCCGCGTGTGCGGCCCTGGTTGAGCAGGTGGCCAACCGCACGGATCGCATCGACGTGCTGGTGAACAACGCCGGCGTGATCCGCGACAACCCGCTGACCGCGTTGGAGGACGACGATGTGCGCGCCGTGCTGGACACAAACGTGGTCGGGGCGTTCAACATGGCGCGGGCGGTGGCACCCTACATGATTTCCCGGCGCCGGGGCCGCATCATCAACATCAGTTCCGTGGCCGGCGAAAAGGGCGGGCGGGGGCAGACGAATTACGCCGCCAGCAAGGGCGCGATCAACGCCTTCACCCGCGCCCTGGCCGTCGAGTTGGCGCCGCGTGGCATCACCGTCAACGCCGTCGCGCCCGGCGTGATTGAAACAGAAATGTCCCGCGCCGTGCGCGAGCGGGCCGCCGACCAGGTGCTGTCGCGCATCCTGCTCCGGCGCATCGGGCGGCCGGAGGAGGTCGCCCACGCGGTTTGGTTTCTGAGTTCCCAATACGCCGGCTACATCACGGGGCAAATCCTGCACGTGGACGGCGGCTTCAAGATGGAGTGACGACTTATGACGAACGCGAACATCACCACAGAAGAGATCGCCGCCATCTTCCCCAAGGTGGCGGAGACCATGGCGGACGCACTGGGCTGCGACGTGGAGAAAATCCGGCTCGACGCCTCGCTGATCAATGACCTCGGCGCCGAGTCCATCGACTTCCTCGACATCGTCTTTCGCCTCGAGCGGGCCTTCAAGGTCAAGATCCCCCGCGGCAAGATCGTCGAGGAGGCGCGCGGCCACCTCAGCGAAGCCGAGTTCGAACAGGGCGGCGTGGTCACCAGTGCCGGGTTGGAGCGGCTGAAAACGTTTCTCAACGAAGTGCCGGCGGACCGCTTCCCCTCAACCCTCAAGGTGGCGGACATCCCGCGACTGTTCACCGTCGAAACCTTTTGCAAGATGGTGCTGCGCCAGCAACGGGCGGCCGCGCAGCCGGCTTGAAACGGCACACCGGTGGCCCATGCCTGCGTCCCGTCCCTCCGAGGCCTTCATGCACCCGGGGTCCGCTGGTGCGGGGGCCTGATCCGCCTGCCTGACATGCAACATCACTTCCGCGCCTTTTCGTTCGTGGACCGCATCCGTGCGTTCACGCCCGGGCAACACATCCGGGGCGCCTATCAGGTGCCGGTCGGCGCGGATGTCTTTCCCCTGTCCCTGGTCGCTGAAGCCGTCGGCCAACTGGCCGCCTGGGCTGCGATGGCCACGGTCGGTTTCACCCACCGCCCGGTGGCCGGCCTGGCGGGGCGGATTGAACTCGGAACCGGGCCCCAGCCCGGCCATTGGCTTGAACTGGAGGCGGAACTGGAATCCGTGGACGCGGAGGCAGTCGCCTACGCGGGCCGCGCCCGGGCCGGCGGGGAGCCCGTGATCCGGCTCGAACACTGCGTCGGGCCGATGCTTCCGGTGGTGGAGTTTGATGATCCGCAGGCCTTGCGTGAGCGCTTCGAGCTGCTGCGCGGCGGGGGCGCGACGCCCGGCCTGTTCGGCGGCCTGCCCGAGTTGACCCCCGTGCCGGCCGAAAGCGAGCCTGGACGGTTGATGCGCGCCACGCTGGCAGTGCCCGCGCAGGCGCCGTTCTTCGCCGATCATTTTCCGCGGCGACCTGTCTTTCCGGGCAGCCTGCTCATGCACGCGAACCTTCAACTCGCTGCGGCACTGGCGGCGCAACTGCCGCCCCCTGCGGCCGGAGGTCGGTGGACGGTTGGTTTCGTTGCCGACATGAAGCTGCGCTCGTTCATCCCGCCCGGCAGTGTTCTCGCGCTGGAGGTTCGGCTGGACGAGCTCG
>DATLZF010000421.1:0-13564 GCA_035574135.1 Candidatus Methylomirabilota bacterium | reverse complement strand
CCGCGTCCGTGGCATGCCCCAGCAGCCGGACGGCGGTCGTGTAAACCATGTCCTGGTAGTTCCGCATGAACACCTCGAACTTATGCAAGTCTGTCATTTCAGGCCCGCCCGGTGGCGCGCACCCTAGCCCAAGGACACGCCCGTGGGGAGGAAAGTTGCAGTGAGCGAAGGACCGCCCAAGCCTTGGGGTCGCCGCCGGACACCGGGCCCTGTGCGCGCGGCGCCATTTTCCGCAGATTTGTATCTCCTCCCGGGCCGCGGGAGGCTAAAGTGGCCGCATCGTTTAGATTTCCAGCATGACATCGAAATTGTTTTCCGAACTGGGCCTGTCTCAAGAACTGCTCAAAGCCATTGACAAACTGGGCTTTGAGCAGGCGTCGCCCATTCAGGCCGAGGCCATACCTGTGTTGATGGCCGGGCGCGACATCGTGGGCCAGTCCCAGACCGGCTCGGGCAAGACCGCCGCCTTCGCCATCCCCGCCATCGAGAAAACCGATCCCAACGTGCGCGCCGTTCAAGTGCTCATTCTCTGTCCGACGCGCGAGCTGGCCGTGCAGGTGTCCGAGGAATTTCACAAGCTGGCGCTCTTCAAACGGGGCGTTCACGCCCTCCCCATCTATGGCGGCCAGTCCTACGAGCGCCAGTTCCACGGCCTGCGTCAGGGCGCGCAGATTGTCATTGGCACGCCGGGCCGGGTGATGGACCACATGCGTCGGGGCACGCTCCGGTTGGACACCGTCAAGCTGGTCGTGCTCGATGAGGCCGACGTGATGCTGAACATGGGGTTTCGCGACGACATCGACACCATCCTGCAGGCGGTGCCGAAGGAGCGGCAGACGGTGTTCTTCTCCGCCACCATGCCGCCGCCCATCCGCGAACTGATCGAGAAACACTCGCGCGAGCCGCAGAGCATTCAGATCGAGCAAAAGGCGCTGACGGTGCCGACGGTCGAGCAGGTCTATTACGAGGTGGACCGCCGCTTCAAACTCGAGCTGCTCACCCGGCTCATCGACATCCACGACCTCAAGCTCGGCATCATCTTCTGCAACACCAAGCGCATGGTGGACGACCTGGTCGATCACCTTGAAGCCCAGGGTTACCTGGCCGACCGGCTGCACGGAGACATGACGCAGAACATGCGCGACCGGGTGATGAGCAAGTTCCGCCAGTCCGGGCTGGAATTCCTTGTCGCCACCGACGTGGCCGCGCGCGGCATCGACGTGGATGACGTGCAGGTGGTCTTCAACTACGATCTGCCCTATGACGTCGAGGATTATGTCCACCGCATCGGTCGCACGGGCCGCGCGGGGCGCAGCGGGCGGGCCATCTCGTTCGTGGCCGGACGGGAGGTCTTTCAGATCCGCAACATCGAGCGCTTTACCAACTGCCGCATCCATCGCGCCCGCATTCCGACCGAGGCCGAGGTCGAGGAGGCGCGCGACACCGCCTTTCTGGGCAGGCTCCGGGCCACGCTGCAGAGCGGCGACTTCAAACGCTACGAGCACCTGATCGAGCGCCTGCTCGAAGAAGGCTATTCCTCCACCGACATCGCGGCCGCCAGCCTGGCGCAATTACAGAGTGGCGAAGCGGCGCCGGCCCGCCCCGCCCGCACTGAGGAGTATGAGCGGCCCCCGCGACCGGAACGGCCCGAAGCCGCGCGGTTTCGCGAGGCTCCCCGCGAGCGTTCGGAGGAACGGCGAGGTCCCCGCCTTGAGCGCGCGGAACGGCCGTCCCGTTTCGAGCGGCCGCGAAGGTCGGGTGAGCGGCCCGAGCGTCCTCAGGCTGCGCGTGGGATTTTTGCCAAGGGCCGGCCCGCAGTTCCGCCCCGTGCGGCTGTGACGCCGACTTCTCCGCCTCCGCCGGCCCCATCGACCGAGGGCGCCGCCGTGGCACCGACGGTCGAACCGGTTCAGCCCGTCGTGGTGCCGGTCCCGGCCCCGTCTGCGGAGTCGCCCTCCCCGGCGGAGCGGACCTATACCGACGCCGAGATCCTCGCTTCGGTGAAGAAGCCGGAGCCGCCGCCGCGCCGTGCGGCGAAGCCGCTTCCGCCGTGGATGCATCGGGAGGAGTCGGGGGGTGCCTCTCCTCGGCCGGCTGACCAAGCACGGAAGCCCGGCGTCTTCACGCGGCTGCACATGAATCTGGGCGAGGAAATGGGCATTACTCCCGGCGATGTCGTGGGCGCGATCGCGGGCGAAACGGGGCTGCCGGGCGACGCCGTGGGGCGGATCGATGTGCGGGCGCGGCATTTGTTCGTCGAGGTGGCAAGCCTGCACGCGCAGGGCATCATCGCGAAGCTCAACCGCGCCCAGATCAAGGGGCGGCGGGTCAAGGTGAAGCTTGCCTAGCCCGGGCGACCAGCGGGTGAAGTGAGCGTGGGGCTCGGTTCTACCGTCCGCTGGCGGCCTTGATTGTCTCCAGCTCCTCCCATCGCGCGTAGAGCGCCGCGAGTTGCTCCCGGGCCGCGGCGAGATCGGCCTTGAGCTGGTTGGTCTGCGTCGCGTGCGTGCGGTGGAAGTCGGGCGAGGCAAAGAGTCCTTCGATCCGGCTGATCTCGGCCTCGACCGTTTCGATGCGTGCTGCCATGCCTTCGAGTTCGCGGGCTTCGTTGAAGGAGAGTTTGCGGGGTCTGGCCGGTCTGTCCGTGGGGGTGGAGGCGGGAGTCGCCGCGGGCCGGTTCACGTCGGGTGCCGCCCCGGTGGCGGCGCGCTGCTTTTTCTCCAGGTAGTAGTCGTAGTCGCCGACGCTGTGGCGAATCCGGCCGTCGCCCTCGAACGCGAGAATGTCCGTGCAGACGCGGTTCAGAAAATAGCGGTCGTGGCTGACCAGCAGCACGACGCCGGGGAAGGCGATCAGGGCCTCCTCCAGCACGCGCAGGGTGGAAAGATCGAGGTCGTTGGTGGGCTCGTCGAGGACGATAAAGTTGCCGCCGTTTTTCAGGATGCGGGCCAGCAACAGCCTGCTGCGTTCGCCTCCGCTCAGGTGCTTCACCAGCGTGGTGATCCGGTCGTCCGCGAATAGAAACCGCTTGAGATAGGCGCGGAGGGACAACTTCGCCCCGCCCCATTGTACGAACTCGGTGCCGTCGGCCACCTCGTCGAGCACGGTGCGCTCCTCGTTCAATTGCAGCCGCGCCTGATCCACGTAGTTGAAGCGGGTGAGCGCACCGACCTTCACCGTGCCCTCCGTGGGCGTCACTTGGCCGAGGATCACGCGCAAGAACGTGGTTTTACCGAGTCCGTTCCGGCCACACACGCCGATGCGACGGCCGTTCTCGAACGTGAAGGTGAAGCCGGAGAACAACCGGCGACCCGCGATCTCGACTCCGAGGTTGCAGACCTCGACGGTGCGGTTGCCCAGCGGCGGCGGGGGGGGCAGGACCAACTCGACCTCTTCCTCGACGACGGGCGCCTCCTGGGCGGCGACCTCGTAGAAACGCTCGAAGCGGTTCTTGGCCTTGGTGCGTTGCGCCCGCGGGCCGGTGCGCACCCAGGCCAGTTCCTTGCGCAGGAACATCTGCCGCTTGTGCTCGAGCGCCGCGTCCGCGGCCTGGCGCTCGGCCCTGGCCAGCAGGTAATCGGTGTAGTTGCCCTCGTGCGGCCAGAACCGGCCGTCCGCCAGTTCGACGATGCAGCGCGTGACCCGGTCGAGGAAGTAGCGGTCGTGGGTGACGACGAGAAAAGCCCCGGTGAACTCATCGAGGAACGCTGCCAGCCATTCGATGGATTCCGGGTCGAGATGGTTCGTCGGCTCGTCGAGGAGGAGGAGGTCCGGTCGCGAGACGATGGCGCGCGCCAGGGCCACGCGGCGTTTCTCCCCGCCGGAAAGCGTGGCGACATCCCGGTGGCCGTCAGGGCAGTTCAAGTGCGACATCGCCGCGTCGATGCGCTGTTCGACCGTCCAGCCGTCGAGGGACTGGATGCGGTGTTCGAGCTCCTCGTGCCGGCGGGAGTTGGCGGGCAGCGACTCAAACTCGGCGATGAGATCGAGCACGTGCCGCGCGCCTGCGCGGATGTTCCCGCGCACGTCCAGCCCGGGATCGAGCGTGAAATCCTGCGCCAGGTAGCTCATCACCAGGTCGCGCCGTCGCGTGATCTCGCCGGCGTCCGGCGTCTGGAGTCCGACGAGGAGGCGGAGGAACGTGGTCTTGCCGCAACCGTTGCGCCCCACCAGGCCAAGCCGCTGCCCCTCGGCGATGGCGAGGGTGGCATGGTGGAGGATCGTCCGCTCGTTGTAGCGGACGGTCACATCGGTGGCGTGGATCAGCGTGGACATTCAGCCAGGCCCGGGGCGTCCCGGATCAGTCCGCCGGCATTCCGGGCGGGGCGGGATTCAATCGGGAAGTTCGACCACGCGAAAGAACTTTTGTCCGGCGGAGGCTGGGAACTGGTTCGTCCAGGACGTCGTGGCTCCCGTCGCCCGGATCGGCAGGCTGGCGGGCTGCCAGTCCGGCGTTTGCAGGTCGAGGCACTCTTCCACGCGATAAGACTTGCCCTTTTGCGATTTCCAGCGCACGGCGTCCTCCCACGGGGTGCTCCAAAACCGCGCGATCCGGAAGGGCGCCGGCGGCGCGTTCTTCAGGAGGGTGAACTCGTCGTCGATCTCGCCGGTCTCGCGCAGGAAGCGGGCATGGAGCCGCGAGCCTTCGACGTCGATGACCATGGACCCCATGCGCAGCAGCGTGGCGTGCATGGCGGGGTGGCGGCCGGTCAGGAAGGTGGCCCAACCGGAACTGCCGGCCACGACATAGACCACGCCGCTGTTGCCGTCCGGGCCGAACGGTTTGCGGTAGGGGCCGGTGTCGTCTTCACGGCCGCTG
This sequence comes from Candidatus Methylomirabilota bacterium, assembly GCA_035574135.1. Lineage (GTDB taxonomy): Bacteria > Verrucomicrobiota > Verrucomicrobiia > Limisphaerales > DATLZF01 > DATLZF01. The sequence goes on along the minus strand of DATLZF010000421.1, from coordinate 8,745 downwards.
CCCGAATCGAGCACCATGTCCGGGGTGAGAGTGGTGGAGAGGCCGTAATGCCCACGCAGCGGATAGGAGCGTTCGTAGCTGTGGCTGTGGCCGTTGAGCACCAGGTCCACGCCGTGGGCTTCGAGGATCGGCACGACGTTGGTGCGCATCTGGAACAACCGTCCGGCGCTGTCGCTGCGGCTGTCGGAGTTGTGCGAGCCCTTGGTGTAGGGAGGGCTGTGCCAGAAGACGATGGTCCACTCGTTGGTGTTGGCGGCCAGATCCTGTTCCAGCCAATCCAACATCGGAAGACCCGTTTGTCGGATCGATTCTTCGGAGTCCAGGCAGACGAAATGGATGTTGGCGTAATCGAAGGAGTAGTAGTGCTCGGTGCCCGAGGGCACGCCGCCGGCTTCGCCGGCCGTGGGCAGGTCGAAGATGTCGAAGTAGGGAATGGCGGGATAGGGGTTGAGCTGCGCGTAGGTCTCGTGGTTGCCGAGGGTGGACCACAGCACGCAACGCCGGAGCATTTCGTGGTAGGTCTCGAACACGGCGACCTGGTACTCATGATCCTCGCCGGAGTAATAGGCGTTGTCGCCGAGCATGAGCCAGACATCCGGTTCGCGATGGCCGGCGAACCGGTAAAACGCGTCGCGCACCTGCCGCGAACCGTCCACTCCGGCCGAAGCCGTACCGCAATCGCCCAACGCCCAGATTCGAACCGGCTTGGGCGCCGCCGGGGCCGTGACGAAGTAATGCGTGGCATCGCCCGCGAGCTGGTTGGTCGAGGTGCCGATGGCGTAGTAATACTTCGTGTTCGCGGCCAGGTCCGCCAGGCGCATGGAGTGCTCGGTGGTCGGCCCCGGGGCCGTCACCACTTCGGTGAGTTGATCAGGCGCGAGACCGTAACGCACGCGGCTATCGACGGGCAAATTCGTCCGCCACCGGATCGTGATGCTCGTCCGTGTGCCGAGCTGGAGATACGGACCGCGCACCAATTCCACGCCCGGAGGCGGGGGCGGGTCCTCGACCCGGGCCACCAGCTCGAGGGCGAAACTCAAGTCGTCGCTGTCGGGAGCCACCTGATGGACCTCGACGGCGATCACGTTGAGATCTCCCCACAGGAGATAGTACGGCTCGACCTCGAACTCGAAGAATCGCGACTCGTCCGCCCCATCGGCCCCGGGCGGGCTGGCCGGGGTGTCGGGGTCGATGAAGCCGCCCGGCAGGCCGGTCCGTGCCACCTCCCAGCCGTTGAGATAGATGACCGCGCCGTCGTCTCGCAGCACGCGGATCGTCAGACCGAGAAGCTCTTCCGGCCGGTCATACTCGAAGGTGTGCCGGAAGTAGGTCGTGATGGGTTTGTGGTCGGGATCGGGACCGTATTCCACCAGCGTCGCCTCCGGCCGACCCTCGATGGCGTCGCCGTAGCCCAGTTCCGCCGGGCCTTCGCTCCAGTCGCCGTCGTAATACCAAGGGTAAATCCACTCGCCGCCGGGGACGAGACCATTGTCCAGGTAGCGCCACAGTGCGTTGGTCGGCACCAGTGTCACGGAAGCGGCATGGCCGGGGGCGGACAGGGCCAAGAAGAGAACGACGAAGCTCAGGAACAGCGTCCTCCACGCAGCGCGAGCATCTCCCCGCATCGGAAAACGGCGCGGTGCGTATTGCCATCGGGAGCCTGGGGCGGCTTTGGCTGATTCGATCCGCTTCCGATCCGTTGTGGTCTTCATGCGCAAGATGGGTGATGCCGTTTCGACCGGGGCTGCCGGGTTCAGTGAACCATTTCATCGGCCTTCGGGCAAGTCGGGTGCGGGCGCCGGGTGTCCCGGCATGGAGAGCGGACGGCGCACCCGTCGGGTGGTGAATGGACGTGTGGACGCCACCGGGATCGTCGGGCCGGTGGCGGGTGGGCCGGGGCCGTTGGGGTTTTATTCGCTGAGTCGGTCTGTCGCGGCCCCTCAGGCGGTCGCGTGGGCAGCCTTGGGATTGTCCGGCAGGGGCGTCCACGACACGCGGGGAACGAAGGGCCAGCGCCCCTGTATGCGGACCAGCCAGCGAAACAGCCACATCCGCCAGCGGATGCTCCACCCGCCGTGGAGTTCGCCGGCCAACAGCGCGGTGACAGCGGCGCCCAGACGAAGCGGCGGCCGCGGCGTCAGCATCAACTCGAAGAACGGCTGCGTGTAGAAGCCCTCGATCAGATCCCAATAGATGCGCAGGGCCGCCCACACCTTGCGCTCGTAGTCGGCCAGCCTCCGGCTGCCGTCGTCGCCCGCAGTCAGGGATTCATCGACGACGCCCGCCGCGAGTTTGCCGGAGTTCATGGCCAGGAAAACGCCGGAGGAGAAAATCGGGTCGATGAACCCCGCCGCATCGCCCACCCGGAGCAACCGCGGGCTGGCGAAACGCCGGTTGTGATACGAGAAATCGCTGGTGACATGGATCTTCCCGACGGTGGAAGCCGCCGCAAGGCGGGTGCGCATCACGGAACTGGCCCCGACCATCTGATGGAAGATCTCCTCGGGGGACTTTTTCAGGCGGGCGAATTCGGCGGCCTCCATCACCACCCCCACGCTCGTTTTCTCGGCGCTGAGCGGGATGATCCAGAACCATTTGTCCTCGAGCCGCACGATGACCGTGTCGCCACCGCGTTCGCCGGGGTCGAGCTGCACGCCGCGGAAGTGGCCGAAGACCGACACCTTGTTGTGGTGGTGGTGGAACTGGCGCAGCCCCTCCTGGTTGCCGGTGACGTTGCCGCGTCCGCTGGCGTCGATGAGGAAGCGCCCTTCGCGGACGTGCCGCTGCCCGTCGGGGCCGGTGGCCTCGACCGACACCCGGTCGGCCCGCACCTCGAAGCGCTGCACTGTCCAGCCCTCGCGCACTTCGGCGCCCAGTTCGCGGGCGTGCTGGAGGAGGAGATGATCGAAGGTGGCGCGTTCGACCTGGAAGGTTTCCGTCTGCCGGGTGAAGCAGCCCTGGCGGAAGATGAATTGCGCGGACCGTGAGCCGTTGCCGGCATGGAACTGAGCCCCCGTCTTGCGCACGAGCCCGGCGGCCTTCAGCTTGGCCAGCACGCCCAGTTCCTCGAAGAGACCGGTGTTGTAGGGCAGCAGCGACTCGCCAATGTGAAAGCGCGGAAACACCTCTCGCTCCAGCACGAGCACGCGCCGTCCGGCCCGGGCCAGAAAGCCGGCCGCCGCACTGCCCCCGGGCCCGCCCCCAATGATGATCGCGTCGTAGATCGCTTCGGAAGCCACAGCCGCATCGAAGAGGAAGCCGGCGGCATCGGCAAGCTTTTGCTGCGGCCGGCTGGCCGGCATCGGCGGGTGAGGGTTGCTTTACACACGGCCGCCGCTCTCCTAGCCTCCTGACCATGTCGAACAGTCGGAAGACACGGGTGGTGCTGGGCATGAGCGGCGGGGTGGATTCCTCGGCCGCCGCCGCGCTGCTGCTCGAACAGGGCTACGAAGTGATCGGCGTGACGCTCAAGCTCTGGCCGCAGGACTGCGTCTCTCGCGCCGAGGACAAATGCTGTGGCCCCCAGGCCGTCATGGATGCCCGTGCCGTGGCCCACAAGCTGGGCATTCCCTACTACCTGATTGACGAGGCGGAGGAGTTCCAGCAGCAGGTCATCCGCTACTTCGCCGAGGAGTATCGGGCCGGTCGCACGCCCAATCCGTGCGTCATGTGCAACGAGAAGCTCAAGTTCGGCTCGCTCATCAGTCGCGCCCGCAAGCTGGGCGCCGAACTGGTCGCGACCGGGCATTTCGCCCGCGTCGAGCGTCGCGCCGACGGCCGCCACCTGCTCAAGCGGGGCCGGGACGTGCGCAAGGACCAGAGTTATTTCCTGTTCTCCCTCCGCCAGGAACAACTGGCCCGTGCCTTGTTCCCGCTGGGCCAAATGACCAAACAGGACACGCGCGAGGTGGCCCGGGAGTGCCGGCTCAAGACGGCCGACAAGGAGGAAAGCATGGAAATCTGTTTCGTGCCGGACAAGGACTACGGCCGGTTTTTGCAACAGGCGAAGCTGGTGGAAAAGCACCGGGGCGAGATCGTGGACATGCACGGGCGGGTGCTGGGTCATCATGATGGCATCGAGTTCTACACCATCGGCCAGCGCAAGGGATTGAAGATCTCGGCAGACCGCCCGCTCTACGTGGTGGACCTGGACGCGGCGCGCAATCGCGTCATCGTGGGCGACGACTCGCTGCTGGAGCGGGACGAGTTGGACCTCGAGCGCTGCAACTGGATCCCCTTCGACGAACCGGCCGGGGCCATCGAGGTCACCGCCAAGATTCGTTACAACCATGCCGGGGTGGCTGCGACGGTAACCCCGGGTGCCGGCGGCACGGCCCGGGTCCGTCTGCACACGCCCCAGCGGGCCATCACGCCAGGGCAGGCGTGCGTCCTCTATCAGGACGACCTCGTGGTGGGAGGCGGCTGGATTACTCGGTCGTAAGCTGTGTCATCGCGGCACTTCGCAACGCCCTCACACGCGCCCCTCCCACGGGCATGCCCGAATGCCAGAGCGTGGAGGCCCGGGCGAGGCGGAATGAATGGCGAATGGTCGGGAAGGCCGGCAATCGGTGCGGCCGATCCCTGCAGCAATGGCTCGGCACGGGCGCGGGCGCGCAAGGCGGCGGCTGTGGCGGATCGCGGGGGTGTTGGTGGTGTCGTCCCGGCGCGGGGCGCCTTAAAACCGGTCAGCGCGGCGGGGTTTTGGGGCGGCGACTGGGGCGATGGTCCACCGGGGCGAGGCCCTGCGAGGCTCGGCCAAATTCACACTGGACACCGTTGGTCCCTGTCGTTAGACAAAGCCGCGACCGATTCCGGAGCGGCGTGCGGGACCGCTGAAAAGCCCGCGCAGAAACGTGTTGATTGTATGCCGGAATCGGGGCTTGACGGGTTCCAAGTCGTCGCATAGAGACACCCAAAAACAGAAACGGAGAAACTCATGGCTGCAGAAAAGAACACGGAACAGCGGATCAAAGAGATCATCGTCGAGCAGCTCGGGGTGAACGCCGATCAGGTGACCCCGGAGGCCAAGTTCATCGAGGATCTCGGCGCGGATTCGCTGGACACGGTTGAGCTGGTCATGGCTCTGGAGGAGGAGTTTGGCCATGAGATTCCCGACGAGGAAGCCGAGAAGCTTCAGAGCGTTGGCGATGTGATCAAATACATCGAGGACGTTCGCCAGAAGTAATTCTCGTCGCATGCTTTCCGGGGCAGCGCCGGCTGGTGATCAGCCAGGCTGCCCCGTTTGATTTATGGCCAGCAACTGGACAGATCGCAGGGTGGTGGTGACCGGGTTGGGCGTCGTCAGCCCTTTGGGCAACGACATCAACACGCTTTGGAAGAACCTGCTCGCCGGACAATGTGGCATCGACCGCATCACGCTGTTTGATGCCGCACCGTTCGACACACGGATTGCCGCCGAAGTGAAGGACTTCAACCCGGCGGCAGCGTTTCCCTCCCCCAAGGAGGTGCGTCGTTCCGACCGTTACACGCAATTCGGCATCGCCGCCGGGCACCAAGCCCTGCTTGATTGCGGCATCGACCTGGACAAGGCCAATCGCGACGAAATCGGGGTCTTCATTGGCTCGGGTATTGGCGGCTTGGGAACCACCGAGGAACAACACAAGATTCTGCTCCAAAAAGGTCCGGGCCGGCTTTCGCCGTTCATGATCCCGATGCTCATCCTGAACATGGCGTCGGGCGTCTTCTCGATGTTCAACAAGTTGCGCGGCCCGAACGTGGCCACCTGTTCGGCCTGCGCGACCGCGAGCCACGCCATTGGCGAGGCTTGGCGGACCATCAAGATGGGGGATGCGGCCATGATGTTCGCCGGCGGCACAGAGGCCACCGTGACGCCGCTGGGCATTGGCGGCTTCTGCGCGATGAAGGCCATGAGCACGCGCAACGACGAGCCGAAGCGAGCCTCACGCCCGTTCGACATCGAACGCGATGGCTTCGTGATGGGAGAGGGCGCGGGCGTGATCGTGCTGGAGGAACTGGAACACGCCCGGGCTCGGGGGGCGCGCATTTATTGCGAGTTGATGGGCTACGGCAACACGGCGGACGCCAACCACATGACCGCGCCATCTCCGGGCGGCGAGGGGGCGGCTCGTTGCATGAAGATGGCGCTGCGCAATGCCGGAATGAATCCGGACGAGATCGATTACATCAATGCCCACGGCACGTCCACCCCGCAGGGGGACGTGGCGGAGACGCTGGCCATCAAGACCGTCTTTGGGCATCGCGCCAAAAAGCTGGCCGTGAGCTCGACCAAGGGCGCCACCGGGCACATGCTGGGTGCGGCCGGGGCGGTCGAAATGGCCATCTGCGTGAAAGCGCTGGAGACGGGCGTGGTGCCGCCCACCTTGAACCTCGACCATCCGGATCCGCAGTGCGATCTCGATTACGTCCCGCATCAGGCCCGGGAGATGAAGGTTGACGCCATCGTCAACAACTCCTTCGGCTTTGGCGGCCACAACGCCAGCCTGGTGGCTCGCCGCTTCCTGGGGTGAGGGCGCGCCCGGCTCAAACTGCCTGATCGCCACGCTCCTCGGTCCGGATGCGGACGGCTTCTTCGACCGGCGAGACGAAAACCTTGCCGTCTCCGATCTTGCCCGTGCGGGCCGCCTTGATGATGGCGTTGGTGGCCGCCGGGATGAGGGCGTCGGGCAGCACCATTTCGAGCTTCACCTTGGGCAGGAAATCCACCGTGTACTCGCTGCCGCGATAAATCTCCGTGTGGCCCTTTTGCCGGCCGAAGCCTTTGACTTCCGTGACGGTCATGCCCTGCACGCCCGCCTCGTGCAGCGCCTCCTTCACTTCGTTCAGTTTGAACGGCTTGATGATCGCTTCGATTTTTTTCATGAGGAAAGGTCCGGATCCAATGGCTAGTCGTTGTAGGCGCTCTCGCCGTGCTGCGTAAGATCGAGACCCGAGTCTTCATCCTCCTCGCTCACCCGCAGTCCGGTAACCACGCGAACGAGACCGAGCAGCATGGCCGTGCCCGCTGCGGCCAATGCGGTCGTGAACAGCACCCCCTTGAGCTGGTTGAGAAACTGCCCGAAGCCGCCCGCCAGCGACACGGCCTGGCCGTTGACCTGGTAGGTGGAGGCGATCAGCGGATTGACCTCCGCGCTGGCCGCGAAACCGAGCAGGAGCATGCCCACCATGCTCCCCACGCCGTGCACTCCAAAGACATCCAGGGAATCATCGTAGCCGAGTGCGCTCTTCAGCTTCGTCACAGCCAGATAGCACGCGACGCCTCCGGCCAACCCGATGCCGAGCGCGGCCGGCACCGTCACAAAGCCCGACGCCGGGGTGATGGTGGCCAGCCCTGCCACCATGCCGGAAGCCAGGCCGAGCACGCTGGGTTTGCCCTTCAGCCACCACTCCATCGCCGCCCAGCTCAGGGCCGCTCCCGCGGCAGAGAAATGGGTGGCGGCGAACGCGCTCGTGGCCAAGGTGCCCGCGCTCACAGCGCTACCCGCGTTGAAGCCGAACCAGCCCACCCACAACAGGCCGGTTCCAATGAGCGTCAGCACGACGTTGTGGGGGACCATCGGCTCACGGGGATAGCCCATGCGCTTGCCCAACACCATGGCGCACACCAACGCCGAAACGCCCGAGCTGATGTGCACGACCGTGCCGCCGGCGAAGTCCAGCAAGGGGATCCGACCGCCCAGCGCCCAGTTGAAAAGCCCGCCCTTGCCCCACACCATGTGCGCCAGGGGCAGGTAAATCACCGTCACCCACAGGATCATGAACAGCACGTAGGCGCTGAATTTCATGCGTTCGGCCACCGCGCCGCTGATGAGTGCCGGAGTGATGATCGCAAACATCATCTGGAAGAGCATGAAGCTCTGGTGCGGGATGGTGGCGGCGTAGTCCGTGTTGGGGGTTGCACCGACCCCCCGCAGCAGGAGGTGTTGCTGGGGACTCCCAAAGAAGGCGTTCCCTTCGCCGAAGGCCACGCTGTAACCGTAAATCATCCACACCACCGACATCAGGGCCATCAGGATCAAACTGTGCATCATCGTGGCCAGGACGTTCTTCTTCCGCACCAGCCCGCCATAGAACAGGATCAAGCCGGGAGCCGTCATCATCAGCACGAGGGCCGCACTGGTCAGCATCCAAGCGTTGTCCCCGGTGTTGACCACCGGGGCGGCTTTCGCGGCGGTTTCCAGCGCTGCCAGCCGCTGCTCCACCGTGGGTGGCGCTTCCGCTCCGAACACCCCGGTGGTCCAGGTGGTCAGGGCGACAAGACAACAAAAACCGATGGTGAGGGAGCCAACTTTCCGGCGGAAAGGAATGAAGCGCATGGGCCGGGATCGTAGTCGATGCGTATGCGTTCTTGTCAACATCGGGATGAATTCGATGCATGTCGTGTCCTTTCGCAAGAAAGGCCGTGGTTTTCGGCCCGCCCAACCGGCCCGCGTTCGGAATGTGGAGGCAGGCATTCGTCAATCGTGGGGCCGCCGAGGATGGCCTTGACCGCGCCTCGCAGCGGAGCCAGCGACCTCTGGGCTTCCGGTTCGCCCGCCCCCTGCTTGTTCTGGTGCGAGTCCCTCGGGTTGGCCTCTGGGCGACTCTGCGACCGGCTTTGGGCGAGGTGCGGGGCCGGGGCCACGCCGGCGAGCCGGCGCGCACGGCGCCAGAACCGGCGGGGCAGCCACACGCCCGCCGGAGCGGCCAGGTCCCGGCTCATCACCCAGATTGCGATTTGGGCAGGCGGTGGTCGCGGGTTCCACC
>DATLZF010000420.1:0-6081 GCA_035574135.1 Candidatus Methylomirabilota bacterium | reverse complement strand
TCCCATTGCAGCATCGTCCGCTGAAAGCTGTTCAATCGACCCCGCATGAGAGCAGTGGTTTGTTCCCGATCTCCGGGCTTACGCACATGGTTCCCGCTCGACGTGCTCGGGCAGCCGCTCCGATCCGTCCCCGGCACCTTGTCCGGCTGCTTCAGGCATGTTCTCCTTCACCCGTGCGGTTCGCGCCCCGGGTGATTCTCTCGTCCGACGCTCCGATTCATGCCACCGCGCGCGGGCGGCGGACAAGTTTGCCGGCGGCGAAAACCAGGCCGTGCATCAGCCCCAAGAGCGCCACGTCAGTGGGGCCGACCGGTAAATCCCACCGATAGGCGATCCAGAATCCGCCCAAAGCGCCTGCCGCGCCGATTGCGGGCGCCAGCACCCAGAGCTGCCCCATCGAGCGCGCGAGTCCCCGCGCCGTCAGCGGGGGCAGCAGCAGGAACCCGAACGTGACCAGGGGGCCAACACTCAACACCGACATGGAAACGGCCAGGCCGATGGCGATGAACAGAGCCAGATCCCAGAGCGCGACGTTTTTCCGCAGCGCGATGGCCATCTCGCGGTCGTAGGCCACCAGCAGCAGTTCCTTGCGAAAGACCAGCAGCGCCACCACCACGAGGGCGAGCGTGGCCGCGGTCAGCGCGAGGTCGCCGCCCGACACAGCGACAATCTCACCCTTGAGCCGCTCGAGCAGGCCATGTTCGCCGTAAGGGTTCTTCACGAGCAGCAGGATGCTCCAGGCCCCAGCCAGCACGTAGGCCGTTCCCACGCGGCCTTCGACCAGTCCCCCGCCGCGTCGCTCCAGCGCCGAGAGCAACAGGATCGCACCCAGGGTGAAGACCGTGGAGCCGAAAAACGCCAGGCTGCGCTCGGAGCTGTCGTCAAGGTGGGGGATCAGGTGCCAGGCATGCAACGCAAACGCCGCGGCGATGCCGCACGACGAAACCTGCGGCAGCGCCAGCCCGAGGAAGATCAACCGCCGCAGCACCAGATACACGCCCACCAACGGACAAGCCACGCCGATCAGCAGACCCACCGCCACGGTGTTGCGATAGAGCGAGTCGGGACCGAGAAGATCGCGGAGAAGGTCCATGTCAGGGCTCTGTCACCGGCCGGGAGTCGGCCGCATCGGTCTGGGCGGGCCAGGTTCCCGGCAGACCGTGAGTCAGCCGGCCTTCCTCCAACCGGATGACTTCCCGGACGCAGCGGCGCATCGTTTCCCAGTCGTGACTGACCATGAGGACCGTGACGCGGCGCTGCTCGTGAATGTGCCGGAGCAGGTCGGTGACAGCCCGCACCGCCGCCGGATCGAGGCCGGTGGTGGGTTCATCCAGCAGCAAAACGTCCGGCCGCGTGGCCAAGGCGCGGGCCACCAGCACCCGCTGCTTCTGCCCGCCCGAAAGTTCGGAGAACCGCCGCGCCGCCAGGTCCCCGGCGCCGGTCTCGGCCAGACAGCGTTGCACCTCGGCTCGTTCCCCGGGGCCAATGCGGCGTCCCGGCCCCACGCGCCCATAGACGCCCATCAGGGCGACTTCGAAGGCGGAGAAGAGGAAAATCGGGTCGAGTGCCTCCCGTTGCGGCACGAACCCCAGAACGGGCGGGCGACCGTCCACCGGATGCAGCGTCAGTCGCCCCCCCAGCGGCGGCAACACGCCGAGGAGCGTTTTGAGCAGCGTCGTCTTGCCCGAACCGTTGACGCCAAAGAGACCGGCGAACGCGCCGCGGTGGAGCCGGAGGTTCAAGCCCTCGAGCACTCGGCGGCGGGGATAGCCGACCGCCAGGTTCTCGAGGGTGATTTGCAGTTCGTCTGTCACACGTTCACCGCAACGCACCGGTGATCTGCGCGACAGCGTAGTCGAAGAGTCCGAAGTAGTCCTTAACATTTTCCGCCCCACCCGCCTTCTCGGGCAGGATCAGCATCTTGGCGCCGATGGAGCGGGCGACGTGCTCGGCGGTCTTGCGGGCGCGAAACGGCTCGACCAGCACGAGCTTCACCCCCTGCTCGCGCGCGCGCTGGATCAGGGCGTTCAGATGCGTCGGCGAGGGTTCGAGACCGGGCTTGGGCTCGATCTGGCCCACGATTTCGAGCTCGAAGCGCGCGGCGAAGTACTCGTAGGCCTTGTGATACGTCAGGACGCGCGTGCCCCGGAACGGCTCCATCTGGCGTTTCCATTCCGCGAGCTTGCGCGCCAGCCGGTCGCAAAACAACTTCCGGCCCTCTTGGTAGCGCGCCGCGTTGGGCGGGTCCAGGCGGGCGAAGACGTCCGCCAGGTGCGCGGCGATCTTCTCGCCGTTCACCGGATCCAGCCAGAAGTGTGGATTGCCGGCGGCGTGGATGTCGCCCTGGGAGCGGTCCACGGGCGCGGACGGCACTTCGAGCAACTGCACGTGCGACGCCAGGGCCACCCGCCCGGGCTGGCCGGGAAGAATGCGGCGATTCCGCGCGCTGGCCACCAGCGGCGGTAGCCAGCCCGTTTCCAGATCCGCCCCGCCTTCGATGAGCACGTCCGCCTGGTTCAGCACGCGGATGAAACTCGGCCGCGGATCGACGAAGTGCGCATCTTCGCTGCCCTTGGCCAGCGAGGTTGCCTGGACCAGATCGCCGCCGACGGCCCCAGCGATGGAGGTGAAATCCGGCAGCGTGGCGACCACGTTGAGCCGGGCGGCGGCCTGCACCGGCAGCGGGGACAGGAGCAGGAGCGGCAGTGCAAGGATGCAACGAACGGTACGGGCCGGCCGCCGCGCCCTGCACCCGATCGCCCGGGCGGCCGCTTCGCGTTGGGGGCTCGAACGGGTTCCGGAGAGAAGGATCTCATTCATGGCGTGATCTCCTCAGAAGCGGTGTGCCGCATGGGCGCCCAGCAGGAACTCGAATTGCAGCCACACGGAGTGATCCTGGCCGATCCCGAGGCGGTCGTCGAAGTTGTATTGCAGCCGGATCTTTGAGAACTCGGTCGGATACCACGTCAGGTTGGGGGAGAGGCGCCAGCGTTGCGCCCGTTGCGGATCGCGCCCCAGCGCCGTGCCGTTGTAGGTCAGCGCCCGGCGCTCATAGCTGCCCTCGTTGCCGCTGACGAAGTCCGCCCGCAGTCCGGCCACCCAGCCCTTGCGGAAGCCGTAGAGGAGTTGGGAGTAAAGCCCATGATCCACCAGTGTCTCGCCGGAGAGCACGGCGGGGGCGCCGGTGCCCGTATCCACCACCACGTTGGGGTCGGTGGCGGCTCCTTCCTCGCTCCAGTCGAACGCGCCCGCCTCGTACTTGCGCACGAGCGCCTCCGTTTGCCACTGCACAAAGGGGAACCCGCCCTGGTGCCGGGGCGACTTCCATTTCCACGTCAGGTCCACGCCGTAAATCTGCGTCGTGGTCTCGCCCGCGTCCTCGCCCCCGCGCGAGTTGGGGCCGAATGCCGCCGAGCCGCCCACCAGCAACACCTGCGACGGCGTCAGGTCGAAGGACAGCGCGTAGCGCGTCGAGATGAGCAGGTCGTCCACGTGGCTCACGCCCCGATCGTTGTCCGCATGACGGTAGGCGAGGGGCGGGTCTTCGTTCTCCGCGTCGTCGTGGTGGTGTCCGCCTTCGCTGCGAAAGCTGGTGGCTGTTTCGCCCTGGCTGTTCTGAAGGCCGAACGACAACTCGGAATAGAACGGCGTGGGCGTGAGCCAGGCGATCCGGGCGCCGGGATTGCGCAGGCCGTCCGGCCCGAGGAACCGCGCGTTGACCAACGGCGCATCCACAAAACTCCACGCGTGCAGGTGCGTCGCGTTGTGCCGGCCGAAGTCGGTGAACATCTGGCCGGCGCGCAACTGGAGATTCCACGGCAGCGACATCGTCTCCAGCCAGGCCTCCTCCAGTTCGAGAAACGTCTCGCCCTCCGCATCCAGGGCGAAGCTCAGGTTGGCCGCGCCGCGAAAGTAGGGATCGACCGCGCCGGTCACGCCCATCTCCAATCCTTGCAGCGTGAAGCCGCGCTGGTTCGGATCGTGCCCGCCCGGCTGCAACCCGCCCTCGATGTCGCTCGCCGTCGAACCGCCCACGGCGATGGTGCCCACGAAGCCAATGTCGGCATAGGCGGATTTGGAGCCGATCCGGAGGGGATCGCTGGGCCGCCAGGCATTGGTCGGGCCGGTGGGGGCGGCCGCCGGCATGACATTGGTGGCGGCGCCCTGCCGTTGCAACTCCCGGACCTGGCGAGCCAGATTCTCGATGAGCTGACGTTGCTCGCGCGTCACTCGCTCGAAGTTCTCTTGCGCCTCGCGCAACTGTTTCTGCAACTTCTCCAATTCCGCGGCGTCCTGCGCCGCAAGCGGCAGTGCACCCAGGCCGAGGGCACACCACCACTGCAAAAGTGTTCCTGTCTTCATGTCCGTTCTTCCAGCTCGCCGGCGCGTGGGGCCGGCGGAGTCACGACTCCGGCGCTTGGGATGAGGGAAGGATGAAAGGCCCCGGACCAGCCCCGGAGTCAAGCCGACCGGTCCTCAGCCCTTGATCGCGACGGAAAGAGGCTCGGCGGGCGGGGCGCGGCCGGGGGCGAGGCGGAGATCTGCCGCCGGACGGGGAAACAGGTCAACGGACGGAGGGAGCCGATTGGCAGCCGAGTCGGCAGGCGCCAAAACGGCCGCGACGGGACCCGTCAGGCATTCGCCTTTGCCGATGAGGCTCAGGCAACATTCGTGCGAAGGCTGGTGGGAGTCGCAGTGCAGGACGTGGTGCAGCTCGGGCACCGTGGCAAAGGCCAGCGTGACCAGCCAGAGGGACAGCATCAGCCCCGCCCCCAACCGGTGGGCGGAGTCGGCGGTTTTGCTCTGGAGTGCTCGCCGTCGCACGACGGCAGCGGTATGGCGTTTCCGGGTGGAGATTGCAAGCTCGCGCATCGGGCGAGTGTGCCTCGGGATTGGCCATCAGGGAGGAGAGGAGCCTTCACCGCAGGGCGCAGCGGCGGGGCCGAGTGGCTCCACCCCTGCCGCCGACCGTCCGACGCTGCCGGAGGTGGCCGACGCGCGGAGGCGCTTTTGCGCCTTACCGTGGTCTCTGCCGCCACTCCGTCCTGGGCGGTTCGGGCAGACCCCGGGCGCGGTAGGCGGTGCGGAAGTGGAGCTTGGCCACCTTGGCGAGGTTCTCCGCGCCGTGCCGTTCCACGAATGCCCTGGCGGCTTCATCCACGGCGGCCGCCGCGCCCTTGGGCAGCTTCATGTCGAATTGCTTCTCCAGCCTGGCCAGCCGGGACACGAACTCGTGCCGCGCCAGGATGGACGCCGCGGCCACAGCCAGATCTTCCTCGGCCTTGTGGCGTTGGATCAGCTCGATCTCGCGGCCCAGGCTCATCAACGCGCTGGCCACGGTGGCCTTGCTGGCGGCAAACTGATCGCTGATGGCACGAACGGGTGCGGGGTTCATGCGATGCCGCTGGCCCATGAGGTTTTCGATGACGCGGGCGTGGCCCCAGGCGAGCAGCTTGTTCACGCTGCCCATCGAGGCGTAAAGCCGGTTGTAGGCTTCGTTGCCGATGGGGACCACGGCGGTGACACAGCCGGGCGTGTTGACGATCGCATCGGCCAGCTCGGCGATCTTGCGGTCGCTGGAAATGTTTTTCGAGTCGCGGATCCCCAAATCCTGCCACGATCGGATGACGTCGGCGTTCACGTACACGCCGGCGATGCAGAGCGGGCCGAAGAAGTCGCCTTTGCCGCTTTCGTCCACGCCGAGCCGGGGCAGGAGGAGATCGGGGTTCAAGACCGCTTCATAGCCGAGCCGGGCCTGCTTGAGGATTTCCGGCTCGAGCACGAACTCGATGAATTCCTGCGTGTCCTTGCCCTGGATGACGAGCTTGCCGCTCTCGTAGAAGACCACGTTGAGCTTGTCCTTCTCGCCCGCGAACCGGGCGTGGGGTACCTCGCGCGGCTTGAAGTGGTGTTGCTGCAGGTAAGCCTGCAAAGCGGACGCCTGTTCCTCGGTCAGCTTGCAGGTGTGGGAGGTCAGCGGCTTCACAAAGTGCGTGCCATGGTAAGCGCGCCCGATAAGCTCCGCAATCCATGACTCGAACGCAGGCGTGCGGCGGCCTCCGCCGTCACTTTCGGACTCCG
>DATLZF010000419.1:0-3163 GCA_035574135.1 Candidatus Methylomirabilota bacterium | reverse complement strand
GTAGCGGGCCGAAAGCTGGTAGGCGTTCGAAGAGCAAATCGTGCGCATCAGGTGGCGGATGCTGTATCCGCTCCGCCGGAAGTCTTCCGCCAGCGCGTCCAGCAACTCCGGATGCGTCGGCTGGAGTTCCCAGCCGGCAGGCACCGATTTCGGGTCCTGCCGGGCGAGATCGAACTCGTCGTACGGCTCCACGATGCCCATGCCCATCAACTTCCACCAGAACATGTTGGCGGTGGCGCGCGCGAACTGGGGATGCGAGGTGATCATGCGGCCGAGCGCATCGCGCGGATGCTCGCCGGCGCGCGGCTTCTCACCAGTCAGCAGGAAGACAGGCGAAGCCTCGCCGCCGAAGCGCGGCACACGGATCATGCTGGGGCCCTTGGTGTCGTAGCCCGGGTTGCCATCGTCGATCAGGAACTCGCCCGACTGCGGCTTGCCATCCTCCCAGTACATGAGATACCGGCTGTGGCCAAGGAAAGCGGCCGTCTTGTAAAAATCGACCCGCTTGCGCTGGCTGAGCCACACGTTCACTTTCTCCAGATGCCCCCGCCCGTCGTGGCAGGCGATGCACGACAGGTTGACGCCAAGAAACACCTTGGCGTACAGGATGGCGAGCTCGTCGTGGGTGTCAAGCTGCTGCACCATTCCGAGGTCCTTGCCGTCGTCCGGCTGCGCCTTGCCCTGCACGTGCTCGCGAGCGATGACGTTGGATGCCGCCACAACGTGGTTGCTCTTGGCCGAGGCGGCGATGATCGACCGGGCCACGTCGTCATAGGGGCGATCGGCGCTCAGGTTCTCCTTCATCCAGTAGTGGAACAGGTGTTGGCCCCGGCCCATTTTTCCATTGGCCCGGAACAAGTCCATAAAAAAGTAGGCCCACTTGTCCACGAACGCGTCGGATTCCAGGAGAGAGTCGATCAGCTTCTGGCGCTTCAACGGATCCGTGGAGCCGGTGAACTCGCGAACCTGACTGGCTGAGGGGATGCGTCCCGTCAGGTCGAGCGTGACCCGGCGGAGGAATTCATAGTCGCTGCTCAGCGGAGCGGGCCGCACACCATCGGCTTCCATCCGCCCAAAAATATGGTCGTCAATGAAATTCCTTCGAGGGTGCCTGGCCGGCCAGGCCGAAGCGGGCTGGCTGGGCGAAAGGCGTTCGGTCACCTGCGCGGCATCCGGACCTTTCTTGGGCTGGAGAAGCGGTGCATGGATTTCGGCGAACCTTTCGGGAGTCAGCGCCTCCTCGCGCGGCTCAGAGGCCGGGGACCGTTTCGACGTGTCCGCCCAGCCGGGAATTGTCAGCAACAGGTAGAGGGCGCTCAGGCGGGTCATCCCAAACCTCCGTGTTTCCAAAGGTGGCGGCATTATACCACAAGCCTGCTGCGCCCGGGTCACGGGTGCGCTCCACGTGCCCATTCGACACAATCCGACACTTTTCGACAGAATCCGACACTTTTCGACAGAATCCGACACTTTTCGACACTTCTCGACACGTTTCTTCCCAACCCTCCCCACGCCCCACTCCCGGCTCTTGGCTCCGCAAAAAAGCCCGTTCACAAGAATCTTCAACTTTTTTCTCTCCCCTTTTCAGCCACTTGACTCCTTCCAACCCGCTCGTCGCTTGATCCCGCGTGCTAGCCTCTCCAACGAAAGGAAATTTTTCTATGGCTAGTCAGCCGATTTCGTTACCCGCCACCCTGTCGCCGGCTCAGATGAAAGTGGTCGCCGCCCTGGCCCAGGGCGCCTCGGTCGCCGAGGCCGCCCGCGCCGCCGGCGTCCACCGCTCCACCGTCTACCACTGGCTGGAGTCGGAGCCCGATTTCCTCGCCGCCGTCCAGGAGTCCCGCGCCGAGTTCGCCCAATACCTGCGGGCCGAACTGCGCCAGTTGACCCCGCTGGCCATTTCCACTCTGCGGCAGCTTCTGGAGAATGCCGACACGCCGCCGGCCCTCAAGCTGCGCGCCGCCAACGCCGTGCTCCAGGCCGGCGTGCGCTACCAGGTGACCGAGCATCCTCCGCAGGGGTATCTGCTGGAGGACTACTACTTCGCCGAGCTGGGCCTGAAAACGGAAGCCGGCGCGGCCCCACCCGAAGCCGGCGCGGCCCGGCCGGAATCGGGCGCCGATGTCGAACCGCTCCGCGGGGCCCGCGGCGCGGTGGGGCGCAACAGCCCCTGCCCCTGCGGCTCAGGGCAGAAGTACAAGCGCTGCTGCGGCAAGAACGCCCCGCCCCTGCTCCACGCCGCCTGAAATTCCGGCTTCTCGGCTCATAATCCCGAGCTAGAATCGGGTGAAAATGTCCCGCGGCCCGATTTTCGTAGCATTCCTGTGCGGGGCCATCTCCCTGTTCGGAGCCGATTCCGACCGCACCGCTGTCCGGGAAGCCTTCGAGTCGCTCTACGGCTTTGATTTTTCGAAGGCCCACTCGCAAGCCGGCGCCCATATCGCGCGCTATCCGGACGACCCGATGGGCTACGCGGTTCGAGCCGCCATCTATCTTTTCTTTGAACTCGACCGTCTGGGCATCCTGGCGAGTGAGTTCTTCGCTGATGACAGAAGGATCGCGAGCGATGAGCGTCTGGCCCCCGATCCTGGCATCCGCCAAAAGTTTTTTGCTTCCGTGGACGCTGCCGAACAAGCGGCCAACTCCGTGCTGGCGCGGGAGCCGAAAAACGCCCATGCGCTGTTCGCGCTGACGCTTGGCGAGGGGATGAAGACCGACTACTCGGCCTTCATTGAGAAAAAGCGCCTTCGAAGCCTGTCGTTGGCAAGGCAATCCCACAAATATGCACAGGAGTTACTGAAGATCGACCCGAACTTTGTAGACGCCTACCTCACAGCCGGCCTCACGGAGTATCTGGTGGGCAGCCTTCCCTTCTTCCTGCGCTGGTTTGTACGATTCGACGGGGTCGAGGGCGACAAAAGGCAGGCGGAGATTTATTTGAAGCGTGCGGCGGAGAAGGGGCGCTATCTCGGTCCATTCGCCGAAGTCTTGCTGTGCGTGTACTACCTGCGCGAGAAGCAACCGCGGCGAGCGATTCTGATGCTCGAAGGCCTTTCGGCGCGCTATCCGTCCAACCGGTTGTTCCGCGACGAGTTAAGGCGGCTTCGGGCGAAATATCCGCCGCCCGAGTTACGGCCCGGACGCGGGAGCTGAAGGGCAACAG
>DATLZF010000418.1:0-11823 GCA_035574135.1 Candidatus Methylomirabilota bacterium | reverse complement strand
CCGCCATAACCGGTCAGGAGCGTCGGGTGGTCGCCGGTCAGGCGCGTGCCCTTTTTCTGAATGATGCTCAACGGCACCCGCGTGCCATCACGCGAGATCGCGGTGGTCCGCAACACCTCCACGTCCCCAAAATCGGCCGGGGCTTCGCTGGACAAAGGCAGCCGCTCGGCCGAGGTGCGGTCGCGACTCGGATTGTAGCGCAGCCAGCGGCCGGGCTCGGTGAAACTGGCCAGCCGGTAAACAATTTCGTCGCCCTCGATCACCGCGACTTCCTGAATCGAGCTGACGCCCCGATCCGGCTGCCCGTAGATCCGGCCGTCAAAAAAATCCAGAAACTCGAAGTCCGAGGGCCCGCCTTCGAGGATGACCAATCCCAGTCCGCTGGCCGACGGATGAATCGACTTGATAACGTTCGTGCCCTGAGGCACGACGACGGTGGCTTCGCCGAGGTTGGCGGCCTTGAAGGGAAGCCGGAGAACCTTCCCCTTGGGAGCGCCGGCGTAAGAAAGCAGGTAAAGGGCATCGTCCTTGCCCGCCTCGATGTAGAGCGGGTCCCGTCCAAATCTGGCCTGCGTCACCTCGTCCTCGAACCGCGTGACCTGCCGCCATCGTCCGTCCGGTTCCCGCAGGTAGTGGGCGTACTCACCGCCATCACCATTCGAGACCGTGGCGAGCACCCGACGTCCGTCGGGGCTGGAGGCAAGCTCGATCTCCGCAATGCGTGGAAACTCCCGGCCAATCTCGTAAACGTCCTCCCCCGAGGGCGTGCCGAGCCGGTGAAAATAGACCTGTTGATAAAAGCCGAGGTCGGCCTCGGGCCGCTCGCCGGGACGGGGATATCGGGTGTAGAACACGCCGGAGCCATCACCCTTCCAAGCCACGCTGCCGCCGGCCGTCGGCCCTTGGACACGCGGCACGGAGTCTTCGCGGCGCCGGCCACTGGCCGTCTCATAAAAGAACAACGTACCCATCTCGCTCCCACCTTGGGACAGGGACACGGCGACGAGGCTCCCATCCGGCGACGGGACGAACCAGTCGATGCTGGTACCACCGGAGGGGTCGAGGAGGTTGAGATCAAGCACCACCCGTTCGGAGGCTGGATTGGTGAGACTGGCCAGCGTGACGAGCATGGGCTGCTGGGCAGGCGGCCGGGATTTCATGGCAAATACCAGACCACGCCGAGCCGTGAGCGCGAAGTAATTCGTTGAAGGAGCCTCCATTAGTTGTTCCAACCGGCGCTGGATCCAGCGCCGGTTCGCCCGCCCGTCGAGGTAGGTGCGCGCCTGCTGGTTTTGAGCGGCGCTCCAGCGGCGCACCTCTGGATCGGCGCCGTTCTCCAGCCACTGGTATTCGTCCACCACCCGCACGCCGTGATACTCGTTGGTGACCGGCCGTTTCGGCGTCTTGACGGCGGCCCCGGCCGGCGGCCCGGCAACGCCGAGCGCAGCCAGCCACAGAACCCACAGGCGCACAGGGGGGCAAACTGCAATCAGGCGGGTGCGTTCCGGTTGCACCCGGCTTCGACCGGCCGGGGCCGGAATTTGTAGTCCCGACTCAGAGTCAATGAGAGGAAGGTTGTGCTGATCGGTAGTCATTCCATTGTCACGTTTTGGCCGGCCCACCGGCAGCGGAGATCGCCCACGGGAGAAAGAAAACCGAGGGTCCGACCAGCCCCGTGCGCACTCACTTGCCCGGGGCAAATCGACGACACACCGCCTTCCCTTCGCACCACCAGACGACGCGAAGGATGGTCTTGCGTTTCAAAGTCCGAATGCGGCTTAACGAGGGCATTGACCGTCTTGGCCGGCACACGGTTACACGCCCGCCGGGACTCGTCCGCAAGAGCCTGACACGTCGCGAACGGGGTTCACAAGGGCGCGGAGCGACACTCGGAGAAGCTGCCCCTGATGGAGCTTCGGTCAGTTCCCCCACTCCCGGACAAGCAGAGTCCGGGACCGACGGTCCGCATGACAGACTCGCATGGACGAGGTCAGCTCGATCTCGGTTCCCCGTCGCTCCAGCCCTCGGAACAAACGATTCACGAACGCGACAGCCACCCATGTCGCCTTCGCGGCCGCCCGCCCGCCCGCCCGTGACGGCTCAATGTCTGGCTTATCTCCACGGCCGCCCCCGGACGGTGGTCGATGCCCGTTGAAAGTTGCGTGGCCGTAACCGGGGCACAGCGCCCGTTACGTTGGTCCGACGGCTCGGGGATGCCCTAAAGAATGCGACTCCATCAAGCGGACGCTCCCGCAAGGATTTAGGTCGCAGATGTTTGGCAGGAAACGAGTGCGCGTTTGACCTGGCGCTTGTTTTCGAAATCACTCGGCCAACCCGAGAAGGGCAGCAGCGCCCACCGTCCGGGCAGCCGGCGGCGTACACCATGTGATACAGCAGCACGTCATCGAGGCCCCGCGCGCCAAGACGCCCCCGACCAAGTGGGTTGTGGACATCCGGACCGGAGTTTGACCTCGAGCGTATTCCCGTTCGGCCACAGGACGCGTTACGATCATGTCCAAGTCTGGCGTTCCGTTGGTTCAAGGAATGCTAAGTCAGCCCCCGGTATGAAGCAGCACATTTTGGTGGTCGATGACGAGAAACCCGTTCGCGAGTTGATCGAGCTGTATCTGCGCCGTCATGGGTACGAGGTGTCCGTGGCCGATAGTTCCGCGGAGGCTCTGACGTTGCTCGATCGTCAGCGGGTCGATCTGGTGGTGCTGGACATCGGCCTGGCCGATGAGGACGGCTTGCAGGTGCTGGCGGAATTGAAGACCCGGCATCCAAACACCCGGGTGGTGATGCTGACCGGCATGGGCTTCGTCGAGGATTTGCTCGAGGAAGCCCAGCGGAAGGGTGCCGACGGTTATGTGAGCAAGGTGCTGCCGCTGGACGAACTGGCGCTGGCTATCCGGCGCACCCTCACTCCAGCGTCGGCCGGAGAGACTGCGCAGTATTAGCGCCAGAGGCGCTGGGAGACCGCGGCCGGAGGGCCGGCACGCTTCCGCGCGGCCTTCCAACGGAATGAACTCTTTTGCCCGCGCCGAGCGGAAAAAGCTGCCTCGCGGACGGATCAGATCAACTCTTCGGATTCCAAGAATCCCTGCAACTGACGGATCCGCGTGGGATGCCGCATCTTACGCAATGCCTTGGCTTCGATCTGACGGATGCGCTCGCGGGTGACTTTGAACTGCTTGCCCACTTCTTCGAGGGTCCGGGAGTAGCCATCCCCCAAGCCAAAACGCAGCTCGAGCACTTTCCGTTCTCGCTCGGTCAAGCTGGACAGGACGTCGCTCAATTTGTCCTTGAGCAGACTGTAACTGGTCATGTCGGACGGGTTCTCCGCCGACTTGTCCTCGATGAAATCGCCAAAGTTGGTGTCCTCGCTGTCGCCGACGGGCGATTGCAGGGAGATCGGCTGTTGGGCCATCTTCAGGACGGCCCGCACGCGATCCACCGGCATTTGCATTTCGTCGGCAATCTCCTCCGGCGTGGCTTCCCGACCGAAGTCCTGCACCAATTGCTTCTGCACCCGCATCAGTTTGTTGATCGTCTCGATCATGTGCACCGGGATGCGGATGGTGCGCGCCTGGTCCGCGATGGAGCGAGTGATGGCCTGGCGGATCCACCAAGTGGCGTAGGTGGAGAACTTGTAGCCGCGGCGGTACTCGAATTTTTCCACCGCCTTCATCAAGCCCATGTTGCCCTCCTGGATGAGATCGAGGAAGGACAGGCCGCGGTTGGTGTACTTTTTGGCGATGGAGATGACCAGGCGCAGATTGGCCTCCACCATCTCGGTTTTGGCCTGCAGCGCCTTGGCCGCGAAATGCTTCAGTTGATCGTAGGCGTTGAGATAGTCTTGGTAGGGCATTCGGACGAAGTCTTCCAGCGCCTTGATCTTCTTTTGCTCGGATTGGATGATCTGCTGTTGCTGGGGCGTCTTGCGTTGCGCTTCCCACTCTTCGATCAATCGCAGGCTGGCGAGGATCTTGTCGTGGATGTTTTCCGCCACCAGGGCCATCTCCTCGATGACCTTCTGCTTGTAGTAGAACTTCGGGAAGGTGTCCTGGAGTTTCTTGTCGAGCTTCTTGAACTCCGCCAGCGCCTTGTCACGCTTGGCCTTGCTCGGGGCCAAATGCCAGGCCGCGTACTTCTCGTCCACCGCCTGGTCCATCACCCGGACCGTTTTGACGAGCTTGCGCAAATCCCGCAGATGATCGTCGCGGCTGTCGATCTTCTTGTCCACGATCACGCGGTCGAATCGCTCCTTGGGCGGCTCGGAAATGAGCTTTTCCGCCAGGGCGATGTGTTCCTTGCCGGCGAAACCGAAACTGTAGATAATCCGCTTGAGTTCGTTCTCGGCGGTTTCGATTCGCTTGGAAATCTCGACTTCCTGTTCCCGGGTCAGCAGAGGCACCTGGCCCATCTGCTTGAGGTACATGCGGACCGGATCGTCAAGAATGTCGAGGCGGTTCTTGTCCTCCTCCTCCTCCGGTTCGGGTTGCTTGACCCGATCCACCTCCGCTTGGTCCACAATCTCGACTTCGAGATTGCGCAGCTTGATGTAGATCTCATCCAGTTCCTCCGGAGTCACGATGTTGTCCGGGAGGGCATCGTTGATGTCGTTGTAGGTCAGGTAGCCCTGTTCCTGGGCGAGACGGAGAAGTTCTTTGATCTTTTCGGTCAGATCCACACCGGACTGGCTCTTGACGCTGCCAATGGCCTGTTGCACCAAGGCCAACTGGCTTTCCTGGGAATCAGCCGCCAACCCGACCGGATGGCCGTTGCCGTTCTTGGGGGCGACAGCATCGAGCGGACCCGGAACAGCCTTGGCGGCCGAGACCGGGTGCTTGGCTTCGGTCCCTTCAGACCGAGTGGCGTCACGCGGGGGCCTCGGGCCGGTGGGCTTCAATTCCTTCGCATCCGATTTCTTTGCGGCGGTCTTCGCCTTAACTTTTGCCATATTGATTCGTTTCGTCGCGTCCGAAAATAGCCGTGAAATATGGGTACCCGCTATCGGGGAGTCAAGCGGGTAAACAGTCACACGTCTGAGCCACCCAGCAAGCCCCTTCGGCACGATTCATCGCCACTCCGCGTCCGCAGCATCCTCTTCCTTGTCCACCAACGGGGCCCCGACGCCAATCGCCACAACAGGCCGTTCGACCACTCGCCGGCTGGCCCCAACCTCGGACGCCAGCCCCGTTTGGCCGCCCGATCGCGGTGCGCCCAGAGGAACAATCTGCTCCTCGGCCATCGCGAAGTTCTGGTCCGCTCCGGGTCGGAGAAGCCGCGGCTTAAGCCTCGGCAGATCGTCCGCTTTCGGCCAACACGGCTGCCTCCTGATCGCGCGGCATCTCCTCGTAGTGGCTGAATTCCTCCGTGTGCACTCCCCGTCCCCCCGTCAGGGAGCGGAGGGCCCCCGCGTACTGATACAGTTCTTTCTGAGGCACGTGAGCGCGCACCACCTGGAGTCCGTCCACCACATCCATGCCCAGAATGCGGCCGCGGCGCGACGACAAGTCACCGATCACCTGCCCCATGCACTCATCGGGAACCTGAATGGTCACCGCATAAATCGGTTCCAACAGGCACGGCTTGGCCGCTTTGAAGGCCTCGCGGAACGCCTCCTTGCCGGCGATCTGAAAGGCTATGTCCTTCGAGTCCACCGGATGCATCTTGCCGTCGTAAAAGTCAACCCTGACGTCCACCACCCGGTACCCTGCCACGATTCCCTCCGCGCACGCGGCCATCACGCCCTTTTCCACGGAGGGCACGAAGACGCGATCCACGTTCTGCCCGGTCAAGGACTGCCGGAACTCCACGCCACTGCCCCGGGGCGCCGCCTCGACGCGCATCCACACCTCGGCAAACTGTCCGGCTCCGCCGGTTTGCTTCTTGTGCCGATACTTTGACTCGCCCTGGCCCTTGATGGTTTCACGATAGGGCACGCGCGGCTCCACCAGATCGAAATCCACCTTGTAACGTCGGCGCAAGCGCTCGGCCACGATCTGCAGGTGCAACTCGCCCTGGCCGGAGATAACGGTCTGGTGCAACTCCGGGTCAACCTGGAAAAGGAAGGTGGGATCCTCCTCGTGGAGGGCGGCCAAGCCCGAAGCCAGCTTGTCCTCGTCGCCCTTGACCTTCATCCGCAACGCGGCGTGTACATTGGGCCGTGGATACTCGACCTTGGGCAGGCTCACGATGCGCCTGGCGTCGCACAAGGTGTTCCCCGTGTGGGTGTCCTTGAGCTTGACAGCCGCGCCAATGTCACCCGGTCCCAGCCGGTCCACCGCCAACCGCTGCTGCCCGTTCACCACGTAAATCTGCCCCAGCCGCTCCGTCACCTTCCGGTCGCTGTTGTAGAGGTCCATGTTGGGGTGCACGGAGCCGGAATAGATCCGGAAATACGACAACTCGCCAAACTGCGCCTCGCTGGACGTCTTGAAGACGTACAAGGTCGGCGCCGGATCGCTCAGTTTCACTTCGGTCGCTGCGCCGTCGGCGCTCACGGCCTCCACCTTGGCCCGGTCCACGGGGGATGACCCGTATTTGGCGATGAAATCCATCAACCGCGCCACACCGATGTTGGTCTCCGCCGCGGTGCAGAAAACGGGAACAAACGACTGCTTCTGCAGGGCGGTGTGCTCGCCGGCGCGCAATTGGTCCTCGGTCAAGCCGCCCTGATTGAAGAATTGCTCCAGCAGGACGTCGTCCGCCTCGGCCGTGTATTCGATGAGTTCGCGGTGCAAGGCGGTCACCCGCTCCTTCCACACCCCCGTGGCGCCCGCCTCCTGGTAGCGGCCGCTGCCGTCGGACGCGTAGGTGATGACCTCGCTGCGGATGACATCGAGCACCTGGTTGAAGCCGGGACCGGGATTGATCGGCACGTTCATCGGAAAGACGCGGTCCCCGTAACGGGCACGCAGTTGCCCCAATACCCGATCGAAGTCCGCCCGCTCGCGGTCGAGCCCGTTTACGACGATCACCCTCGGCAGGCCGTAGCGGCCGGCATACTGCCAGACGCGGTCCGTTCCCACCGCCGGGCCCTGCTCGGCATGGACCACAATCAGCGCAAAATCTCCCACGCGCAGCGCGCCGAGTCCTTCGCTGAGAAAATCCATGTAGCCGGGCGTGTCGATGATGTTGAATTTTTTCTCCAACCACACGCAGTGCAGCACAGACGCCTGCACCGAGATCCGATGCGCCTTCTCGCTCTCGTGGTAGTCGGAAACCGTGGATCCGGCGGCGATCCGACCCATCCGTCCGATCGCTCCGCTGCACAGCAACATCGCTTCCGTCAGCATGGTCTTTCCCGACGAGGCGTGTCCGACGATGGCGAAATTGCGAATGTCCGCGGCTTCAAAGTGTTTCATGGAACCCTCTCTGAAGTTTGGGATTGCTGTTTGTTGTGAGGGCACTATGAACCCCTCCGATGCGTTACGCCAAGAATAGTTTTGCCTTTCCCGCGCTCGCCGTTCCCCTCTGATCCCGCCCCCATGCGTGCTCTGCTGCAACGGGTCCGAAGCGCCTCGGTCACCATCGCCGGGACGACCACCGCGTCGATCGAATGCGGGCTGCTCATTTTCCTCGGAGTCGAGGAGGCTGACACGGCGGAGGACGTCGCCTGGTTGAGCGGGAAGATCGCCCGCCTGCGCGTGTTCGATGACGACGCCGGCGTGATGAACCGTTCCGTCCAGGAGATCGGCGGTTCCCTGCTCGTCGTCAGCCAGTTCACCCTGTTTGCGAGCACCCGAAAGGGCAACCGGCCTTCTTACAGCCGCGCTGCTCGTCCCGAGCAGGCCATGCCTCTTTACGAGGCCTTTGTGCGAACGCTTGCCCACGCATCCAGCCGGCCAGTGGCGACCGGTGCGTTCGGTGCGGACATGCGCATCGCCCTTGTCAACGACGGTCCCGTCACCCTGCTGATCGACAGCAAGGCCCGCGAATAAGACGGGAGAGCGCGCCCCCGGCAGGTGGGCAGAAACCGCCCCCGCCCCGGTGCAACGGTTGCCGAGAAAACCAAGGTACCGGCTGCCCATCCACCACCGCGCCGAACGGAATCTGCGGATTTCTGCATCTTTCCAGCCTTTCTGAGGGGGCCTTTTCCCTCGCAACGTGCTGGCACCGGCCATGCTCTGCTCCTTCCGTCACAGAAAAAAACCTATGAAACCCATTCTGACCACTGCGTTCCGGAGACGACCCGATACCGCCCCGGACAGCGAAGCTCCGATGCGCATCGCTGTGGCCTACCAGGACACCGAGTCGCTCGTGCAGGCCATCCAATTCTGCGACCGGATCGTCCAAGAATACTGGCAGGACTTCGAGATCGAATGCACCTGGTGGAAGCTTTCGTTCCTCCAGCACCCGCAGCTCTTCAAGGAAGCCGTCCATGCCGCCACCGAGGCGGACCTTATCCTCCTGTCGCTTCCCGCCGAGAAGCCCATTGCCAAAACAGTCGAGGACTGGATCGATGAATGGATCGACAAGCGGCGCTTTCGTCCTGGCGCGCTGGTGTCCCTGATTCCCGGTACCGCAGACGCGGGATCGGCGCACCTGGCCATGGAGGGCTATCTGACCGAAGTCGCCAGCCGCAGCGCGCTCGATTACTTCCCCCATCATTTGCAGCGGAGCGAAGTCGAGGCCCGAGGGCTTCAGCAAATCAGCCCGCGCATCCTCGAAAGCCTCCCGGTCGAGGAGCCCACCCCGCGCTGGGGCATCAACGAGTAACGCCTTCCTGCCCCCCCAGCCGCCGCGACACACGTCGCGGCCGTTTTTTTTTGGGCGCGATCCACCCTTCGGGGTCCGTCGCCATTCCATGCCGACGGGGAGTCCGCGAACCCGGACGTCGCCTTGCTTTCCTTTCCGGAGTTCTGGATAACAAGCGCATGACCACCACTTCGCTGTCGGGTCTCCGGCCATGCCTTCTGGTTTCAGTCCTCGTCGTGACGGCGCAGCCACCCATTGCCCGGGCCGCTGCCGCACTGCGGGTGGAAGCCGGGGATTACGAACGAAGCGGAACGGTCGTGTCATTTCAACTGCCGGCCGGCACGGGCCCGTTCAACCAACTCGAGGATGAGAAGGGCCTCCGCGTGCCACTCCAGGTCGAGCCCGACGGCCGGGCCACGTTCGTTCTGGCTTCGCTGGCCCGAGGGGCCACGCACAGGTTCCGACTCACCCACGACCCGGCCGCCGGCGAATCGGCGCAACCGCGCGTGAAGGCGGAGCGCGCCGGTTCCGCGGTGCGATTCCTCGTCGATGGCCGGCCGGCGCTGCAATACCAGGCCGAGATGAGCGAACTGCCGCGCGTAAATCTGAAGCCGATCTTCCGCCGGGGCGGTTACCTGCACCCGGTCTATTCGCCCTCGGGTCTGGTCGTGACGGATGATTACCCCCCGAACCACCAACATCATCACGGCATCTGGTTCCCCTGGACCAAGACCGAGTTCGAGGGGCGCACACCGGATTTCTGGAACATGGGCGAGGGCAAGGGCACGGTCGAGTTCGTGGCCGTGGACGGCTTCTGGAGCGGCCACGTGCACGGCGGCCTGCGGGCGCGGCATCGGTTCGTCGATCTCACCGCGCCGTCGCCCAAGACGGTCCTGCTGGAAAGCTGGGAGGTGCGGACGTACCGAATGCCGCCAGCCCCACGGCCCTATCACCTGTTCGACCTCGTCTCAACTCAGCAATGCGCGACGGCGAGTCCGCTGAAACTGCCCGAGTATCACTACGGCGGACTCGGGGTGCGCGGCCACTGGGATTGGAACGGAAAGGAGCACACGACCTTCCTCACGTCGTCGGGAGAGACGGACCGGGTCAAGGGCAATACCACGCGGGGACGTTGGTGCCACATGGGCGGCCAGGTGGGCGGCCAACCCACGGGGCTGGCTATTCTGGATCACCCGGGCAACTTCCGCGCGCCCCAGCCGATGCGGTTGCATCCGAGCGAGCCGTTTTTCTGCTACGCACCGTCGCAACTGGGCGATTGGTCCATCGAGCCCGGCACGCCCTACGTGTCCCGCTATCGCTTCGTCGTTTTCGACGGGCCGGCGGACCGGGAATGGATCGAGCGGTTGTGGAACGATTATGCGCACCCGCCCAAGGTGGTGCTGGTGGCTCTCGATTAACCCGCCGTGAGTCTGACCCTTCGGGCTGGCGGGAAGCTGGACTTCGTTGACTGTCGTGACAGCCCCCTTTCCCTGCGCCGGCCGCGACCGCACCGCCTAGAGCCGGTTTCATAAGTCTATCTTTCCAAGTGCTTTGTCCTTGTACTTTTACAACCATTCCGCGAGAAGCTGGGCATGGCAAAGCCCATGTTATCCCACAAACAATGGGCCAGGCTGGAGCCGCTCTTGCCGCAGTACTCCAGCGCTGGTCGTCCGTGGAAAGACAATCGTGCCGTGCTCGAAGGCATCCTCTGGGTGTTGCGCACCGGAGCGCGCTGGCGGGATCTGCCCTCTGACTTTGGCATCAGCCCGGCCACCGGCTGGCGGCGTTTGCACCAGTGGGATGAGGAAGGCGTCTGGCTCAAAGTGTGGCGGCAGTTTCTCGCCGAACTGGACCGGCGCGGCCAGCTCGACTGGAGCGAGAGTTTCATTGACGGGAGTTTTGCTCCCGCCAAAAAGGGGGCGAGTGCGTCGGCAAAACCAAGCGGGCCAAGGGCACGAAGTGGATGGTGGTGGCCGACGGCCAGGGTGTTCCTCTGGGAAACCACCTGGACAGCGCCTCGCCGGCGGAGGTGAAACTGGCCGAGCGGACGCTGGCCCAAGTTCGGGTGCCACGGGCTGGACGTGGCCGGCCCAAAAGCAAGCCCGAGCGCCTCATTGCCGACCGCGCCTACGACAGCGACCCGCTGCGCCGCCGTCTCAAGCAGCGCGGCATCCAACTGATCTGCCCGCATCGCGGCAACCGACGAAAACCGGCGACCCAAGATGGGCGGGCACTCCGACGCTACCGACGGCGGTGGAAAATCGAACGCACCTTTGCCTGGCTGGGAAGCTTCCGCCGCCTGGTCGTGCGCTACGAACGCCGTCTCTCCATCTACAATGCCTTCTTTCATGTCGCCTGCCTCATCATCACTCTCAGACACTTGTGAAACCGCTTCTAGGATAATGCGATGTGCGTTCATAGTGGTCTAACGCTCAGCATCAGCGGCGGCGCGCAGCGCCGGCCGCTGCATGCTGTTGTTGGGCTGCCCGTCATCGGTGGGGAATCGGTTTCGCCCCATCACACAGGCCGGTCAACTCGATCCCGGTCTCCCAGTCCGCCCAAGCGCACACAATGTCAGCTACGATGCTGGCGCCACTTCTGCTATTGGTTAACACGACGATGCCAACCCCTTTCTCCGGGGCGGTCATGAAGAAGGCATTCCAACCTGGATTGGAGCCGTCATGGCCGACCATCGTCAGGGTATCCGAAACGGGGAAGATCTTGTACCCGAGCCCGTAGCGTCCGCCTGCTTCGGGCGCTCGTGCGATCATTGCCGCCACAGTCTCCGGCTTGAGAATCCCCTTGCCCGGTGCCGAGCCCTCCTCGCCTCGCATGGTTGCGGCGGCGAGTCTCGCAAGATCGCTGGCTGTTGTGTACAAACCTCCGGACGCATTGCCGACGTTGGCATGGGCCTGGGGCAAGGGCCGCCTGTTCTCGTCATAGGGGGTCGCGAGCTGATCGGAGCGCGGCCGATAGGTCGCCGCGTCCATTCCCAGAGGCTCGAAGACCACCTGTCGCATGTAAGTCGAAAACTTCGAGCCGGTCACTTCCTCAATCAGGAGCTCCAGGAGCGTATAGTTCCCGTTGTTGTACTCGAAGAGAGTTCCGGGCGCGCGAACC
>DATLZF010000417.1:0-8072 GCA_035574135.1 Candidatus Methylomirabilota bacterium | reverse complement strand
GGGCGGGCGGGTGGGCGAGGTTGACTTGTCGGCAACGCGCAAGGCGGAAGCCCCCTCCCCTCGCGGTCCGAACACGTCGGCAATCTCCGTTGGCACCGTCAACGCCGTTTGATTCGACCGACGCGCATACGCGTCCGGATGCAGTTGCGCCAGGATATCTGCGAGCGGGAGGCAGATCAGTTCATGATCGTGGGCCGTACTGTCGATGAAAACACCCTTGGGAGCACGCTGGCGCAACTCGCCGAACATGACTTTGACTGCGCCTTGAGCCAGTTGCCCAAGCACTTGTTGGCGGGCCACCGGGAAATTGAGCCCGGCCACGCCAGCCGGCGCCAAGTGCCCCCAGAGTTCCTGGGGTACCTGCTTGATGATGGAGGCGAACGACAGGATCATCATGTCGCCGGTCGCGGCATCGGCAGGTGCGGCGGACAAGCGAACGGCGGCTGGAGCCGTGGGCGTGGCAAGCCGGGCCGGATGTGCGGGCTGCGTCACCGCCGGGGGACCTTGAGGCACGACCCCGCGGTTGAAGCGCGGTTTGGTGTCCGGGAGCGAGGGCACTGGCGTCGATGGCTTCTCGCTGTCCGGCTTTCCGAAGAGCTTTTTAATGACTCCGAGCATGACCACCCGTGCCTAAGCACTTGGCAAGCCAGAAGACCTGATTCCTACGGTTCGGGAGTTTAATCTCCGTCACCGCGCCCTCGCGGCGTTTAACCCTCAAGCCGGGCTGTCGATAGTAGGAGGTAGAGAAACTGCGATGAACACCGCGCCCAAGATCCTGCTGGTGGACGACGACCAGGCGTTTCTCGATTTGTACGAGGAGCTCCTGAGTCGTCACCTCCCCAGCATGCCCACTGTCCGCGTGGCTTCGTCCGGTTCCCGGGCGCTCGCCCTGCTCGAGTCGGAGCCGTTCACCATGCTCTGCGTGGATTTGAATATGCCCCGTATGGATGGACTGCAAGTCCTCTCCATCGCGCGCCGCAAGTATCCGCAGATGCGTCTGGTCGCCCTGACCGCCGAGCGCGACGAGCAGTTCCGGGCCAGGGCCTATGCGTTGGGCGTGGATCAGTACTGGATCAAACCCGAGTCCGACGCCGAAGTAGGCCAGCTCCTGGAATCCATCGAATCGCTGCTGCAGCGGGAGTCCCAGGGTGGATTCCGGGGCGTTCAGAGCAAGAGCCTTGTCGATATCATCCAGCTCGAGTGCCTGTCTCAGAGTACGACATTGCTCCGCATCACCAATGGACATGCCGAGGGGCGTATCTGGGTCCACCAGGGCGAGGTGATCGACGCTGAAACCGGCGAATTGGTGGGCGAGGCGGCATTTCATCGGATCCTCAGTTGGAAGGCCGGCAACTTCGAACTGTTACCCTCCGATCCAGACCGACCACGCCGCATCCACACCTCGTATCAGGGGCTTCTCCTCGACACCGCCCAGGCCTTCGACGAAGCAACATCGCAGCACGGCGAGGTGGCCGCGTCGCTGCCGCCGACGGGGCAGCCGGCGTCTTCGCTGGCCGCCCTGTCTGAGACGGAGGGGGTGGAGTTTCTCCTGGCGACCGGGACGGCTGACCCCCAGCGTCTCGAACATTGGAGCGTGGAGAATCCGGCCCCGATCGCAACCTGGACGCGCGACCTGATGCGCAGCTTCAATGCACTGGGGGAGAAGTTGCGGGTGGGACCGGTCAACCTGGTGGTCGGCGGCAACCTGCGACGCAAGCTGGCCATCGCACAGTCCGGCGACACCCTCCTGTGCGTTGGCTTCCGTTCCACTGCTGGTGCCGATCAAGTGCGCGACGGGATGAAGGAAATCCTGAGCAAATGGGCCTCCTGAACCTGCTCTCCCGCTCCGACCAGCCGGCGTTGATGACTCTGCCGACAGGGAGTTTCGTCCTCGACCGCGAGGGCAACACGATGACCTCGACGTTGCCGCGTTCGTTTCCGGCCCAATACACCAAAGACATCGGCACCCGAGTGCTGCAGGCGTTTCAGAAGGCCCGCGAGGCGCATCTGCCACTGACCGAGCTCACCATCCACTACGGTGCCTTCAAAGTGCTCGCCCGGGAACTGCGCGGCGGCGCCATGATCTTTCTGATGCCCGTTTCGACTCCCCCAACCCAGGCCGTGAAGAGCAACTAGCGCGTTATGAGCAAAGTCAACATCGAGCAACTCATCGTGAGAATGGAGAACTTCCTGGAGTGCTGGAAGCAGTACAACACCTTCATGAGTATGGCCCGCGGCAAAAAATTCGGTCCCGAGGACGAAAACCAGTTCCTCGAAATCAAGAGCGTCATCACGCAGGAACTGGAGATGATCCTCTCCGCCATGGATTGCGGACCGATCACGCGTGAGGATGTGCACTCGCTCATCGCTGCCGGCTCGTCGCTCCGTCTGCTGAGCGAAATGAACGAAGGCGCCCTTCGCGCCCAAGAGAACCAGTGGCACAAGCTCTACATCGGATGGCAGTCCATTCTGGGCCAGCTCAAGGTGCGCCAGAAGCAGGTCGAGTCCAAGTCGCTCATCGGTTCCTGGTTCGGCCGCAAGGCAGCCTGAGGCATGACAAACAGGGCGTCCGCAGGGGAGCAGACGCCCGCGTCGGAATTCCTTCCGCGCCGCCGGTCAATCGCTACGCCGGCGCCACAGCATCAGCCCCAAGCCCATCCCCAAAGCTCCCAGAGCCATTGCCCCGGGCTCCGGCACCGCGGTCAACTGACCACGGATCTCGCCGCCGCCGAAGTTGGGCAGGCTGTGAATGTTGACGTACCACCGCCCGTTGTTCAGATCGACGATCTGCTGTTCCACCGTGTACGCCCCCCCGGTTCCCTTGGGCACCAGTTCAAAGGTCCCGCTGACGGTGCCTGACGGACCGGAGAACGTCGCCAAGCCGAGAGTGGCGAAATTGTACAGGACCCCGGCCGTTTCGGGGAAGAGACCCGATGGCCCGTGGATGTGCCCCGCGTTGGCGTTGCCGGACAACCCCGAGTATTCCCCGCTGATCGTCACCGTGGTCCCCGACAGCGACAGGGTGAAAAGACCGGTGCCCGTCCGCGCGCCCCCGCCATCCTGTTCCGGGGTCAGCGTCGCCGTGAATTCAGTGAACTGGGCCTGGGCGGTGGCCCCGCACGCGAAAACGGCCAGCAAACAAGAAAGTGTCTTCTTCGTCATACACGGATGGGTTTGAGTTTTGCGTTCTTGTTACGGTCCAACCTGCCGAACCGTTGGAGAGATTAGAACTCCGACTGCCGAGCGCAAGCCTTACGGTGGTCGCACCTGTGCGGGATCTCCCGTAAGCCCGGCACCGCCCAACCGGTGACTCGGTTCGCTCCCTTCGTCACCCCCTTGGCGGGGACGCGGCCGACGGCTTCCGCAAGGTCGCCACCGCCAGCCCGAGCCAGAATGCCGCCGCGACCAGCAACGCTCCGGGCAAGATGAGAACGGCCCTTTGCAGGTTTCCCCAGGCATCCGACAGCCGCCCGACGATTTCCGGCGACCACATGTCACCGAACAAGTGAATGGTGAAGATGGAGACGGCCATGGCGCTGGCACGAAGGTTGACCGGCACCGCCTCCACGATCAGGGTGTTCGTGGGCCCCACACTCAGGAACAACAACAGCATGGCCACTCCGAGGCAGGTCATCGCCACCACGGTGTTACTCGTCGTAAACGCCAGCACGGCCACCGGCACAGCCGCAAGCACGGACAAGCCCAAGGTGAGGGAGTAAGCCGCCCGGTTGCGCTTCCGCCAGGCGGTGGCAGCAAACCCGCCGGTCAGGGTCCCGATCAACCCCGCCACCACTGTCACCAGACCGAAAAACGTCGCCGCATCGTCCGTGGATTGGCCGTGCAGACGTTCCAGAAAGGTCGGCCCCCAAAACGCAAACGCTCCCAGGGCGAAGGTATAGGCGGTGTAACCGAGAACCACCAGCACATAGTCCCGCAGTCGGAACAGGCTCAACACGGCGCCTAGCGAGGGAACTTCCTTCGCGGCCCGGTCGCCGTCCATCGCCCCGCGCTCCGGTTCCCGGAACGGCAACAACACCAACGCCAGCACCAGGCCCGGCGCCCCCGCCCAAATGAACGCGTGTCGCCAGCCCGCCGCCGCCGCGATCTCGCCGCCCAGGATGTAGCCCGCCGCCGCCCCCACCGGAATGGCCACGTAAAAGATCGTCAGCGCGTTGTTCCGTTTCGGGCCGGCGAACGTGTCGGAGATGATGCTGGGGGTGATGGTCGCATAACTGGCCTCGCCCAGCCCCACGAGGATGCGATAGCACAGCAACGCACCGAGGCCGCCGGCAAAGCCGGTGAGCACCGTCCCCAAACTCCAGATGAAAATACCCGCCGCGATCAGCCATTTGCGTGAGAAACGGTCGCCCAGCCAGCCGAACGCCGGGGAGGTGACGAAATAACCGACCATGAACGCCGTCGAGATCCGCCCCGTGTCCCCATCCGACAGTGCCAGCTCCTCCTGCAATGGCGTCCGCACCGCCGCCAGCACGAAACGGTCAAGGTAGTTGAAGAGATTAAGCCCGGTGAGGATGAAGAGTGTCCAGAACGGCGAGAGTTGTCGGTTGGCGGCCACGCGATGCGTTCGTTGGCGCGGATGGTGCGAAACGAACGCAGGCGATTGCCAGCAGAATTCGCCGGCCCATTTCAGTCTGGTGCACTCCGTCCCCGGGTCTATGGTTGCCGTCCACAGTCCATGAGTCTCTTGCGCACGCTGCTTCTGGCCGGATCTCTGGGCGCCCTTGCCGGGCTGACCCTTTCGACGCACGCCCAGACGCCGACCGGCGGCGGTCCCGTGGCGCTGAACAGCACGTTGCTCCGCGCGCTCGGCACCACCAACGCCTTTTCCGCCCGCGCCGAGGTCCGCCTGCTGGACCGCACTCGCAACCAGGAGATGTTGTCCCTGACCATGAACTTCGCCCAGCTCTTCGGCCGCGTACGCGCCGAGATCGACATGGCCCGGATCAAAAGCCGCGAGATGGGCTCGAATGACGTCGCCGCCCTCCGTCAGCTCGGGCTGGATCAGATCATCACCGTCGTCCGCCTCGACCAACGGACGATGCTCTACGCCTATCCCACTTTGCGCGGTTACGTGGAACTGCCCCTGCCCGACGAAAACCCGGAACCGTTTTACCAGACGGCGGCGGGCTCGGAGGAGGTCGAGGGCCGCTCTTGTGTGAAATTCAGAATCACGAGCGACGGTCAGAGCAACCGGAAGGACAAGCTGGTCGCCCTGGTTTGGAAGGCGCGCGATCCGCGTCACCTCCCGGTCAAGGCGCAGATTTATCAGCCCGATGCGGTGGTGGAGATGACGTTCAAGGACATCAGGGCGTCCCGACCGCAACCCGGGTTGTTCGACCCGCCGGTGGGCTACAAGCGTTACGACAGCCTGGAAGCCCTGACGCTTTCGAGGATGCTCGGCACCCCGTCGCCCCTGCCATGATCATTATCGCGCCGGCGCGCGAGGCGGGCCTGTCGTCTCGCCGCAGGCACCCCGCGAGCCGGACTCCGCGCGGAACGGCGACAACGTGGTTCTGGAGGGATTCTCCAACGCCGTCAGGCTTCGGGATTCGGAGGCGGCCGCCGTCGGTTCAGCGGGGGAGCACCTGGTGCCAGTTCGTGATCCCGATCACGGGCAGGGCAAAGGCAAAAGTGTTCGTCCACGCCGGCGTGTCGGCCGCCCGAAAGACTTCGTAAATGGGTTTCTGTGAGTCCGGCGTGGCGACGCTGTGCGGCTGGCGGCGCCACAGGCCCAGGTTCAGCCCCCCTTCATGCCGGTGGTCCACATGACGGTGAAGGATGAATGAGTCGATGCCGTCGAGCCGGTCGATCTTGAAGTAGGCGTAGGCGTAACCCGCTGCCTGGGCGCGCTCGCCCTCGGCCGTGCCGTCGGAATGAAAGCCCTGTTCGGACAGAATCAAGCGTCGCGGCCGGCCGCGGAAAAGCAGGTCCGGCTCGCGCAGGCGCCGCGGCAGCAACTCGATGTTCTTGAAGGTGATCCGCGGTGTGTCGAAGTCGCCGGTGGCGGTTCGATCCAGCCAGGTGCGCGGTTGGAAGAGATTTTCCGGATAGGGATGATAGGCCAGGTGCCACTCGAAGTCGCCGCCGAGCCGGGCCTCCCGGGCGAAGTGCTCCAGCAGGCGACGACCGGAGAGCGAGCGCCAGGCGTCCTTCTCGAAGGCGACGTTCCAGTGGTGTTCGAGCGAGAGATGGACGCGCGCCGACGAGGACGCCTTGCGCACCGCCGTGTGCGCCACCCGCACGGCGCGGAGGTATTCACTCGTGACCCACTCCGGGGGCGCCCGGCCGACGTTATACCAATGCCAGTGCGAGTTGACCTCGTTCCCGATGATGTAATGGGCCACGCGGCCAAACAACCGGTCGGGGCGCGAGAACCGATCCGCCAGAAACTCGAGGCAGGCCCGGTAGTGGCGCAACCCCTCGGCGGAAACCGTGTGGAAGCCCCCCAGCCGGTTCGGCGCCGAGGGGTCGTAACGCGGATGCAACATGACCGCATCGCGGGCCGGATCACCGCTCGCGTAGGAAAGAATGATCAGGCTCACAACCATCCCGGCGTCCGAGAGCGGCTTCACCGGGAGACCATCCACCGACGCGCGCCGAAAGCGAAAGGTCCGGCCGTCCAGGTTCCAAGTGTAGCTGTCGGGCGCGCCTTGCAGATCGATCAGACTGTTGAGATCCACGTTCAACGCGGCGTGCTTCACGCCCAGCGCGATGGCGTCGTCCACCATCTGCACCTGCAGGCCCTTCTTGCTGGCGGCCGTGGGGAACGGCTCTGTGACTCGGGACACCCCGCGAAATTCCTCGACATACCGGATTGCCCCCGCGGGCCTCAACTCACCGGGGCGCACCGATTGCACCGCCAGAAACCCGGAATAAAGGCGATCCCGCTCTCCCTCGAAACGCGCCACCACGGCTTGAGTCGCCGGCAGGCGGTCGCCTTGCCAGACCACCGGCGCCCGCGTGGCGTCGGCATAGGATTCAAAAGGCGCCAGCTCGACGATTCGCGCGCCGCTTTCCAACCCCTCCAACGTCAGCGAAAGATTGCTGGCCGTGGCGCTTACGCCGATCACCCCTGCCCGACCGGGTTGTTCCAACTGGACCTCTCCCAACAGGCACACCCCGCCGGCCCCGGGTGGATCGATCCGCAACTGGGTGCCGGCGGGCAGCCGGGGCAGCGGCAGAAGCACCTCCGCCCAGGCGTTCGAGGGCGCGTGGAACCACACCGAATTCTCCTCTGCCGCGGCGGTCTGGAACCAGAACACCTGGCCGAAACCGCCCTCGTCAGAGCGCAGCCGCAATCGCAAGGCAGGCGCCGGCCAGTCCGCCACGTCCGGCGCAGGGCCGCTCAGGAAGGGATCTTCGCCCGCAATCTCGAAGCGCACCCCTTCGGCGAGAGTTTGCAAATTCCGCAGGTGATGGGTGGAAGTCCAGCGCGCCACCGTCACCGACCGGGACACGTGCCGTTCGGGCGCCGGCGCGGACGCGGCGCCGAGAGGGGCGCCAAGAAAAACAGCCAGGGCCAGATAGGAGCGTTGCACGCGAAGTCCGACGCGCCCCGCGGGGATGGTATTTGATTTCCGCGCCGCCCGGGCTGCGGGAACTTCCGTGGCCAGCCTCCCGTCGTTCCTAGGCTGCCTTGCCGTGAGTGCAGACGAGGTCGCGATGCGGATCGATGCCCCAGCGCCGGCCGACGGCTTCGAGATCGGGATTGAGGCTCCAGCGATCGGGCATGGGCTCGCCCACGTGGCCGGGGTTGCCACCCTTGAGTTCCATGCAGCCCTTGTTGTCGCCCAGCCTGGCAATCAACGCGCACTCGTCGTCGGACAGCTTCACGTCGGGCAACGACGCCAGCTCGTCCAGCTTGGCTTCGATGGGTTTGCCGTGATGGCCCGTCTCCTGAATCAACGTGGGCACCACACTGTGCACGGCTGGCTGGGACAGATTCCACAGGCAGGCCAGTTGCAGGAGCGTGAGACCGTGCTTGCGGGCCACCTCGCGCATGGGCTCAATGCGCGCATTGCCGGCCTCCACCCAGCCTTTGGGACGATAGG
>DATLZF010000416.1:0-4377 GCA_035574135.1 Candidatus Methylomirabilota bacterium | reverse complement strand
CTTGAATGACCCGCGTGGGAACGGCATTTCCATCCGCCGAACCGGCGTAAACCGAGATCCTCGGCTGGCTCACTCAGTTGGGAGCAAGGATTTCCCGGCGCTTGGGATCGTAGGCCACCGCCCCGATGCGGCCCATACTGGCTAGGGGGGCGCTCTCGGAAGCCGTACGGATCACCCGCAGCGGCGCGGCATTGCCTTGCGCGGTGCGCGGAAAGACCGCCGCAATATGGTTGTCCCAACTGGCCACCCACAGTTCGTTGTTCTTGGCGTCAATGGACACGCCCACCGGGCCCTTCAGCTTGGTCTCCGGCCCGCGCAGCACCCGCACCGGCGCCTCATCGCCGGAGGCGTTCCGCTCGAACACCAGAACGGAATCGTCGCCGGTATTGGCAACGACGATTTCCCCGCTCACCGGATCGCGCGTTATGCCGTCGGGCTGGTTCAGCCGCGTGCGGGGCCCCTGGATGGTTCGCAGCGGCGCCACGTCGCCGTGCGCCGTCCGGGAGTAGACGGTAACGGACGGCGGCAGGAATTTCCCGGTTGAGGGCTCCAGCGGCAGCACCCGCCCCGGCTCCGTGTAGCCCAGGGCCGTGCGGGTGAGGCTTTCCGGCCCGCGGCGCTCGCCTTCGCCCGGCTCGGTCTTGCGCCAGTGGCCGTGGTTGGTGACGAGAATCTCGTTGCTGGCCGCATCCACAAAGATGCCGTGCGGATCGGCCAGGCCGGTCCGGGGGCCCTGGATGTAGCGCAGCGGCTCGTCATCCTCCCGGAAGTTTCTGCGAAACACATTGACGCGATTGACGTGCTGGGTGGTGGTGTACAACTCGTCGTTGGCGGCATCGACAAAGATGCCCGCGCTGGCGCGCGGCGTGATGCCATCCAATTGCCGGAGGGGGGCCACGTCGCCGTTCGCGTCCAGGGCATACACATTGACCGTGCCCGACTCCCCGCTGACGGAATAAAGCTCCCCGTGCAGGAACGAAACCGCCACGCCGCAGACCATGCCCAGGTCGGCGTTGGGGCCGGCGATTCTCCGCCGCGGCTCCAGAATCCGGTCGGTGGGGGGGAACTGCGTCGGGTAGACCAGGATGCTGGCTCCGGCCGACTCCTTATCGTTGGCGAAAAACACTTCGCCGCGCTCGGTGTCAATGGCGATGCCGCGCAGCACCGGGTTGGGATCGGCGATGGAGCGGGCCGGCGCGCGGTCCAGGACCAGCGGGCGCCGCTCGCTGGCCGCGCTGCGCGTTTGCGCCCGGGCGGTATCCGGCCCGGAACGGCTCAGAGCCAGCAACCCCGCCACAAGCAGCACGGTTGTCCATCCCTTCCACCCATCGCGGGACGCACTGCGTTTTTCTGACATGGTCCTTTCCTCCTTTCCCTTGCAACACGCCGGGCGCTTTCCGGAGGCGCTTCACCGGGCGGCAGGAACCTCAAAGCGCTGGCCGACCAGGTGGGCCGGGTCCGCGCCGGGTTTGGGACGGAACTTCTGGACCCGCCCGATGTGCACGTCGGCGATATAGAGATTGTTTTCTTCGTCCACGCTGAACTGATGCGGCCCCCAGATGCCTCCGGGAAACTGTCCGAAGGTGCCCCAGGAGTACAGCAGCTTGCCGTTCAGGTCGTATTTCAAAATCTTGTTTGTGTAGCCGTCGCCCACCCAGAGGTGCTGATCCTTGGACAGGTAGATGTAGTAGGGATAACGGATGTTGTTCCATTCATCGAGGTACTTGCCGTTCTCATCGAAAATCTGCACACGCGAGTTGGCGCGGTCGGCCACGTACACACGGCGCTGGCTGTCGACCGCGATGCCGTGCACGGTATTGAACTCGCCCGGGCCGGTGCCCGGCTTGCCCCATTCGAGCAGATACTTGCCGTCCTTGTCGAATTTGACCACGCGGGTGTTGACATAGCCGTCGCTGACAAAAAAGGTGCCGTCGGGAAGCCAGGCGATGTCGGTCGGCCGGTTGAAATGATTGCGGTCGTTCCCCGGGACCCGAAACTCGCCGAGCGTCATCAGGAGCCGTTTGCCGTCGGGGGAGAACTTGTAGACGGTGTGCGCGCCGTCATCCACCAGCCAGACATGGCGCTCCGGGTCGTACGGATTGAACACCACGCGGTGCGGCCGCACAAACAGTTTGTTGTGTTGTTCCCAGGACTCCACCAGCCTCCCGTTGCGGTCAAAGATCATCAGCACATGATCCCATCGCGGCCAGAACTTGGGGTCTTCGGCGGAGAGCGAATACTGCGAGGCGTTGCGGGCCGGCACGATGCCGCTCGCCGGGGGAAGCGCGGGCAAGCAGCCCCGCGCGTAGACAAAAACCCGGTTGGCGCTCGCGGCCCATACTCCCCCGACCGAGCCGATCTGATAGCCGGCGCCGCAGGGGTTCTCGGGCCAGTTGGCAACCAGATCATAGGGGCCGGTCTCGTCTTCGCCGCCCTTCTGCGGGTAGACGCTGACGGCTGCCGCCAGGAACAGAATCGTGATGGCGACTCGAACTCGGTGCATGGCGCCTCCTTGCCTCTTCGATTGCGACGCGCTCGGCTGGTCCATCCGCTTGGGCAGCAGCATACTCCCCTCGGCGGCGCAGGGCAAGAGGTGAGTGTATAATCAAAGCTTGGCCGGAAATGCCTCCGCGATGACCCGCACCGCGAGTTCCCCCGGGGCGAAGCCCGCTCCTGCCGACCACGAGGCGGGACGGCTGCGATCCTTTCTCCGCTGGATTTTGCTTCTGGAACTGGTGGGCATCGAGGCGGAACTTCTGTTGAGCGGGCACACCGCCGATTTCTGGCAGTCGATCCCCGTCGCGCTGATTGCGGCGGCGCTGGCCGTCCTGGCGTGGGACGCCGCCGTCCGCCGTCCGGCGCCGGTTTACTGCTGGCGGGCGGTTATGCTCCTGTTCCTGCTGAGCGGCTTTCTCGGCGCGTTTTTGCACTACCGGGCCAAGGCGGAGTTTCAATTCGAGGTGAATCCTTCGCTTCAGGGGACGGCTTTGTTCTGGGAAGCCGTGAAAAGCCTCTCTCCTCCCACGCTGGCGCCCGGTGTTATGATTCAGATCGGGCTGCTGGGACTGGCGTGGGCCCACCGGCATCCGGCTTTAAGAGATTCTTGGGGGAAGCAAGAACACGTTTCGGAGGCAAGGACATGACGACCGGACGATCGCGCTTTGGAGCGGCGGCTTGGGCCGCGGGAATTCTGATGGCTGTGTCATATGCCGCCCTTCCTGGGCAGGCTCAGTTGGGCCGGCAAATGGGCCTGGTGGAGCCAAACACCGCCACGGAGCAACAGTTGGCCGCGCTGCCGCACCTGAACGCCGCTTTGGTGAAGGCCATCATAGACCAGCGCCCGTTCCTCAGCATGACGGCGCTGAACGCGCTCCTGAGCAAGACCCTCAACAAGCAGCAGCTCACCGAACTCTACGGCAAGATGTTCGTGCACATCAACCTCAATACCGCGCCGGAAGAAGAGATTCTGCTGATCCCCAACCTGGGACCGCGCATGGCGCACGAGTTCGAGGAGTACCGCCCCTACCGCTCGCTCGACCAGTTCCGGCGCGAGATCGGCAAATACGTCAACGAGAAGGAAGTCGCCCGCCTGGAGCGTTACCTCACCCTGAACTAGCCGGCGGGAGTATAATGGAATATTTCGCCGCTGAGCGAAATGCTCCCCTATGGCGACGGCTATTCATGAAAGATTTCCCGCAGGCCGTCCGGCCTCCGAGGAGGCGGTGCGGGTGCGCGGATGCCGGGTTCATAACCTCAAAAATATCGACTTTGAGATCCCCCACAATCAACTGACCGTGGTAACCGGCGTCAGCGGCTCGGGCAAATCGTCGCTGGCCTTTGACACCATCTATGCCGAGGGCCAGCGCCGCTACGTCGAGTCGATGTCGGCCTATGCCCGTCA
Source organism: Candidatus Methylomirabilota bacterium (assembly GCA_035574135.1). Taxonomy (GTDB): domain Bacteria; phylum Verrucomicrobiota; class Verrucomicrobiia; order Limisphaerales; family DATLZF01; genus DATLZF01. Next base: position 476 of record DATLZF010000416.1, on the reverse strand, counting down.
GTTCCTGGAGCGCATGGAGAAGCCCGACGCCGATGAGATCACCGGCATTGCCCCGACCATCGCCATCCGGCAGAAGAATACCACCCGCAATCCGCGCTCCACGGTCGGCACGACAACGGAGATTTACGACTATCTGCGGCTGCTCTACGCCCGCATCGGGGAAACCTTCTGCGCGCAGTGCGGCCAGCGCGTGAAGAAAGAATCCGTTGACGAGGTTGCGGCCAAGCTGCTGGCTCTGGCAGAGTCCTCCGGCCCGCCGGAGGGTCTGCGCGCGTACCTGCTGTTTCCCATGTTCCGCGCCGCGGTGGCCAGCGCCGGGCAGAGCACATCGGCTGTCCAGGATGTCCGGCCAGGGAAAGGCAAGCCGGAGAAGCAAGAAGCGGAGGCGGAGCGGCTGAAGGCGCGCCTGTTCGAACTGCGCAAGCTGGGCTTCAACCGGCTCTACCAGGACGGACGGCAGGTGGAATTTTCAACTC
>DATLZF010000415.1:0-2653 GCA_035574135.1 Candidatus Methylomirabilota bacterium | reverse complement strand
CTGGCCGACCGCCACGAAGCGCTGGTGATGGTGGACGACTCTCATGCCGTGGGTTTCCTGGGCCCAAACGGTCGCGGCACGCCGGAGCACTGCGGGGTCATGGGCCGGGTGGACATCCTCACCGGCACGTTGGGCAAGGCACTCGGCGGTGCCAGCGGGGGCTACACGAGCGGACGTCGGGAGATCATCGATTACCTGCGGCAACGCTCGCGTCCCTATCTGTTCAGCAACACGCTTTGTCCGAGCATCGCCGCCGCGTCGTTGAAGGTGTTGGAACTGTTGTCCGCCTCCACCGAACTGCGCGACCGGCTGGCAGCCAACACCCGCTTCTTTCGCAGCGCGATGGCGAAAGCCGGCTTCCAAATCTTGCCAGGGGAGCATCCCATCGTTCCGATCATGTTTGGGGACGCCGTACTCGCCGGCCGATTCGCCGAGCGAATGCTCGACAAGGGCGTCTATGTGATCGCCTTCAGCTACCCCGTGGTGCCGCAGGGCCGGGCACGCATTCGCACGCAGATCAGCGCCGCGCACACCCGGGCCGATCTGGAGTTTGCCGTGGACCGGTTCATCGAGGTGAAGAAGGAACTGGGCCTGTGACGTCTCATGCTCATGCTCACCGTGCTTGGACACCTCCTTGTTGGCGCACTGGCCGCGCAAACCGTGCTGGCCGCGGACGGGCCGCCGCGCGGCTATTCGATTCCTTTAATTGATCTCGCTGCGGAGAAGCAGCGCCAGACGGTGGTGGACCGCGAGCCGGGTCAATACCTCGGTCACCCGAGCACGGTCCTGCTGGAGGATGGGCGCACCTTGCTGTGCGTGTATCCCAAGGGGCACGGCCAGGGCGCCATTGTGCTCAAGCGCAGCCGTGATGGCGGACGCACCTGGAGCGAGCGCCTGCCGGTGCCGGCCAATTGGGCGACGAGCCTCGAGACGCCCACGATTCATCGGGTGATTGATGCTGCGGGCCGGAAGCGGCTGATCCTCTGGTCGGGGAAATTCCCGGCCCGCCTGGCTGTGTCGGAGGACGACGGCGAAAGCTGGAGCGAACTCAAACCGGCCGGTGACTGGGGCGGCATCGTGGTGATGGGATCGTTGGTGGCCCGGCGGACCCCGGGGGAATACTTCGCGTTGTTCCACGACGATGGCCGGTTCATTCGCGCCGGTGCGCAGCCGGAGTCCCCCGAGGTGTTCACGCTTTACCAGACGGTTTCGACCGACGGGGGGGTGAGCTGGTCGGTACCCGTGCCGATCTGGAGTGGCTCGGAGGTGCACCTGTGCGAGCCGGGTGCCGTGCGTTCCCCCGACGGACGACAATGGGCGGTGTTGCTGCGCGAAAATGCCCGGCGCCGGAACTCCCACGTAATCTTCTCCGACAACGACGGCCGGACCTGGACCTCACCGCGGGAACTGCCTGGTGCGTTGACCGGCGACCGGCACACGGCCAGATACGCGCCGGACGGCCGGCTCTTCATCTCCTTTCGTGACATGGCGCTGGTCTCACCCACGAAAGGGGACTGGGTGGCCTGGGTGGGGCGTTACGAGGACATCGTCGCGGGACGCGAGGGCCAGTACCGCGTCCGGCTCATGGACAACAAGAACGCTTGGGACTGTGCCTATCCGGGTGTGGAACTCCTGCCCGATGGCACACTGGTGGCGATCACCTACGGCCACTGGGAGGAAGGGCAGAAGCCCTACATCGTCGCCGTGCGGTTGAAGCTGGAGGAACTCGATGCGCGCGCCACGCCAAGGGCGATTCCCTGATCGGCCCATGAAACGACTTGTTGTTGCTGGCTTCGTGGCTGCCGTCGCCTGGGGGGCTGGCGCGGCCGAAACCAATACCGGCCCGCGCGCGGCGCGCTCAGTGCATCTGGCGTGGACGGCACCGGAAGGCGACGTGTTTTACAATGAGATGACCGTGGAGGAATCAGTGCCGGGCAGTTACTTCATGGCGGTGGGCTGGAACACCGGCTACTTCGGCATTCAGGAACTCGGCTCATCCACCAACAAGGTGGTGATCTTCTCCGTCTGGGACCCGACCCAAGGCGACAGCCCCGACGCCGTGCCTGCGGAGCAGCGCGTCGAGTTGCTCCATGCCGATTCCGACGTGCGCATCAAGCGCTTTGGCGGCGAGGGCACGGGCGGCCAGTCGATGTGGAGTTATCCATGGCGCATCGGGGAGACGTGCCGGTTTGTCCTCCAGGCCACGGTGCAAAGCAACAAGACGGCGTATGCCGCCCACTTTTATGTGACGCCGGAGCAGCGCTGGAAACACCTGGCCACGTTCCGGACCATCACGGGCGGAACGCCGCTGAGGGGCTATTACTCCTTTGTCGAAGATTTCCGACGCGACTCCAAGAGCGTGGCGCAGCTTCGTCGGGCGCGCTTCGACCGCGGCTGGGTGCGGGATGTGCACGGCCAATGGCTGCCCTTGCGCAAGGGCCGCTTCACCGCCTCGAATGCCGCGTGGGAGGCCCAGGACAACATCGATGCCGGGTTGAGCGGCACCGGTTTCTTCCTGGCCACGGGCGGGGCCATTCGATCCTCGCATCCGCTGCGCTCGATTCTGGAGCAAGCGGCGACGCCGGGCGCGCGGCCGGCTGATCTGCCGGTGACGCTCGGCCCGTAAATGCGGCTCCTGCTGGAACACTTCGCC
>DATLZF010000414.1:0-2218 GCA_035574135.1 Candidatus Methylomirabilota bacterium | reverse complement strand
CGCCTTGATCGCTCTTTTCGTCCTCTTCCTGCCCCGGCTGGCCGCGGTGGCGGCCGCCTACGTCCTGGCCGTCTTCACCCACTTTCAATTGAACCGGCGGTGGGTCTTCGACGGCGCCCGCACGCCGGCGGGCGCGCAGTTCCGGCGTTACGTGCTCGTGGTCGCCGTCTGCTGGGGCTGCACCGTGGGCGTGACGGCGCTGGCGCTGGCCGGGCTCACGGACAATGTCTTTCTCGCCAGGGCCGCCGCCATTCCGCCGGCCACGGTGCTCAGTTTTCTCCTGATGCGAGGGTTTGTCTTTCGCGCGGCGAAGCCTTCGGACGAAGCGTAAGGCCGAGGCAAAGGTTCAGATGGACGACCGGCACGCCGAGCGGAAACCACGCCTGATGCACGATGTCGAACCACGGCGCCAGAACCCCAAGGATTTCGTGCGGACGGTTGAGATGCTCGCGGCGGATGAACCAGTCGTAGCTCTGCCCGTAACGCTTTTCGAAAATCCGCCGCGCCGAGATGCGCCGGGCCAGACCGTAGGCGAGTCCGCCCTCGCACGGGATCACCACCGAGAAGACGCCCCGTTCCGGATGGCAGAGCCGGTGCGCTTCGCGGACGGCCGCGGGGAGGTTGGGCAGGTGTTCGAGGACGTGAATGGCCAGCACCCGGTCGAACTGGCCGTCGGGAAACGGCAGCCGCTCCTGGCAATCGCCCACCGTCGTCTGCACGAGAGGAAAGCGCTCGCGAATCCGGGCGGCCATGTTCTCGCGCAGTTCGAGCGCGACGTAGTGGCGGCGTTGTTCGTCGCTCAACCGTTCGTAATCGAGGTGCGTCCCGAGGCCGGCGCCGATTTCGAGCGTGTGACGGAAACCGGCCGGGGCGTGGCGCACCGGGTAGCGGTGGTTGAAGTCATCGACGATCCCGTAGCGCCGGGGCAGCACCTCGTGCCAGTGGCGCATGAAATCGTCGCTGATGGCCTGCTGCTCGGGGGTGAGCGGCGGCACAAATTTCGGCCAGACGGCGACGTTCATGGCATCAACCGCGGCAGCGGCTCCGCTTCAGCAGCCCGGCCCGACGCGGGCGCCGGCAGCACCACGAGCCGGGGGTCGGTTTCCGGCTCGAATCCGACGGCGCGGTCCACGATGAACTTGGGCCGCCGCTTCACCTCGTCGTAGATGCGCGCGATGTAGGCCCCGAGGATGCCGACGCTGATGAGCTGGATGCCGCCGAGAAACAACATGAGGATGACAATCGTCGGGTTGCCGAGCGGGAAGGGAAAGCCCGCGATCTTCATGAAAGCATAGATGGCCGCCAGCAGGAAACTCGCGCCGGCGATGGCAAAGCCCGCCATCGCACTGAGGTTGAGCAGGGCACTGGAAAAGCAGACCATCCCGTTGAACCCAATCCGGACCGAGCCAAAGACCCGGTTGTAATGCGTGCGGCCGGCCCGGCGCGGCTGCCGGTCGCATTGCAGGCACATTTGCCGGAAGCCGACGATGGACACCAACCCGCGCAGGAAGCCGTGGCATTCGCGCAATCGGTTCACTTCGTCCACCACCCGGCGGCTCATCAGCCGGAAGTCGCCGGTGTTGGGCGGGATGGGTGTGTCCGAGATGCGATTGATGATCCCGTACCAGAGGTGGCCAAGGATGCGCCGGGTGAAAGGCTCGTGCGCGCGGTTGCGCCGCTGCGCCATCACCACGTCCCAGCCCTCGCGCCAGCGGGCCACCATGTCCGGAATGAGTTCGGGCGGATCCTGCAAATCCACGTCAATGACCACCACAGCGTCACCGCGGGCGAACTGCAACCCGGCCAGCACGGCCATCGGCTGCCCGACGCGGCGCGAGAAGCGCAGCAGTTTGATCCGCGAGTCGCGGGCGCGGCACCCCAGGATGATCTCTTCCGTCCGATCCGGCGAAGGATCGAGGGCGAAGATGATTTCGTAGTCGAGGCCGCAGCGCTCGAGAATGGGTTGGAGAGCCCGGAGGAACTCCGGCACGCTTTCCTCCTCCTTGAAGACGGGCACAACCACGGAGAGGAGCGCCGTCCGCCCTGTGCGACTGTTTTCCACCCGACACCCATCGGCATTTTGCCGGTCGGGTTAACCGCGGAAGGTCCGCGGGACGAGCCGGCCTTGCCGGCCTGAAGCCTTGAACCGAGGACCGGCCCGGCGGTAAAAAGACTGGGGCATGTTGAGTCTTTCCGGCATCTCCAAGTCTTATGGCGG
>DATLZF010000413.1:0-7146 GCA_035574135.1 Candidatus Methylomirabilota bacterium | reverse complement strand
GAGCTGCGGGGGGACGGACAATTGCTTGAGCTTCTCGCGATCCCGCCGGTGGCCCGGCCGGCGCACGTTGCCCTCCGGCGTCAGTTCGCTTTCCTCGAGGTTGCGCAGAATCTCCTTGGCCCGCTCGATGACCGGCCGGGGCACGCCCGCCAGCCGCGCCACCTGGATGCCGTAGCTCTTGTCGGCGCCGCCCTCGACGATCTTGTGCAGGAACACCACCTGGTCATTCCACTCGCGCACCGCCACGTTGAAGTTGCGCACGCGCGGCAGCCGCGCAGCCAGTTCGGTCAGTTCGTGGTAATGCGTCGCGAAGAGCGTCTTGGCGCCCACCTGGTTGTGCAGGTGCTCGACGATGCTCCAGGCCAGGCTCAAGCCGTCGAACGTGCTCGTGCCCCGGCCGATCTCGTCCAGGATGATCAGGCTGCGCGGCGTGGCGTTGTTCAAAATGTTCGCCGTCTCGCACATCTCGACCATAAACGTGCTCTGGCCGCGGGCCAGGTCGTCGCTGGCGCCAATGCGGGTGAAGATGCGATCGACCAGATCGATGCGGGCCGAGCTTGCCGGCACAAACGAGCCGGTGTGTGCCAGCAACGTCAGCAGCGCCACCTGCCGGATGTAGGTGCTCTTGCCGGCCATGTTGGGGCCGGTGATCAACGCCACGCGCGCGCCGGCATCGAGCACGACATCGTTGGGCACGAAGCGTTCCTCGGCGTTCTGTTCGAGCACGGGATGGCGTCCGTCCGTGATGCGCAGGATTCCTTCGTCCCGCACCTCGGGACGGCAGTAATTGAACAGGCGCGCCGTTTCGGCGAAGCCGGCCAGCACATCGAGCTGGGCCAGTGCGCCGGCCGTTTGCTGAATGGCGCGCAGGTGGCCGAGAACCTCTTCGCGCACGCGCAGAAACAGCTCGTACTCGAGCTTCAGGCTGCGCTCCTCGGCACCGAGGATTTTGCCCTCCATCTCCTTCAACTCGGGCGTGATGAAACGTTCGCCATTGGCGATGGTCTGCTTGCGGATGTAGTGCGCCGGCACCTTGTCAAGGTTCGCCTTGGTGACCTCGATGTAATAGCCGAAGACGGAGTTGAACCGGATCTTCAGCGACGGGATGCCCGTGCGCGCGATCTCCTGCTGTTGCAACCGCGCGATCCAGTCCTTGCCGTCGCGCATGGCGGCGCGCAGTTCGTCCAGCGCGGCGTCGAAGCCGTCCCGGATCAAGCCGCCCTCCTTGAGCGCCAGCGGCGGTTCATCGACGATGGCCCGGGCGATCCGTTCCGCAAGAGAGGGCAGCTCGGTAATGGCGGCATTCAGGCGCGGGATCAGGGCGTCGTGGTCATCGGCAACACGCCCCGTGGGGGCGATGAGATCGGGGTTGCCTTCCGACGCCCCGTGGGCCAGTTGCCCGAGCAACTGCTTGATCCGCGGCAATTGTGCCAGCGCCAGCCGCAGCGCCAGCAGATCGCGCGCGTTGCCCGATCCCACGCTCAGCCGCCCAATCGTGCGCTCCAGGTCGCGGACTTCCGCCAGCGCCGCGCGGAACTGCGCCAGCACGTCGGCCTGCCGCAGCCACGCCGCGACGGCGTCCTGCCGCGCGCAAATCGCTGCCGCGTCCGCCAGCGGCTGCGACAACCAGTCCCGCAAGCAACGCGCGCCCATCGGTGTGACCGTGCGGTTGAGCGCGCCGAAAAGGGTCGCCTGCCGCGGCGCCTCGCGGTGCAACGGTTCCAGAATCTCCAGGTGCCGCAACGTCACCGCGTCGAGAATGAGAAAGCCGCTCGGCTGATAAAACGTCAACGCGGTCACGTGTCTCACGTCGCGGCGCAGGTGCTGGGTGAGGTAGTGCAACACCGCGCCGGCGGCACCGATGGCTGCCCCGCGCCCGCGCAAGCCGAAGCCGTCCAGGGACGCCACCCGGAAGTGCTCCTTGAGTGTGAATACCGCTGTCTCCGGCGCGAAGGTCCAGTCGTCGTAGCCGAGCACGATGGGGAAGGCGCTCTTGAGCAGATCGAAGACCCTGGCCGCTTCGCCGGGAAGGATGATTTCCGCCGGTCGCAGCCGCTCCAATTCGGTGAGCAGGGCGGCCTCGGTCTCCACCTCCGTCACGCGGAAACCGCCCGTGGTGAGATCGACCATGGCCAGCCCGAAGGTGCCCGGGACGGGGTGGACGGCGGCCAGGAAGTTGTTGCGTTCGGCCGCCAGCATCCGTTCGTCGAAATGCGTGCCGGGCGACAGAATTTGCGTGACCTCGCGCTTGACCAGGTGGCCGGGCTTGGCGTCCTCGACCTGGTCGCAGATGGCCACCTTGTGTCCGGCCTTGAGCAATCGCGAGATGTAGCCGTTGGCGGCGTGGAAGGGGATGCCGCACATCGGCACCGCGCCGCGCTTGGTGAGCGCGACGTTGAGCAGTTGGGCGCCGATCTGCGCGTCCTCGAAAAACATCTCGTAGAAGTCGCCCAGCCGGAACAGAAGCAGCGCGTCGCGTGGCAGTTCGCCCTTGATGCGGCGATACTGCGCCATCATGGGCGTCAACTGGGCTTCGGCGGTCATCCGGAGCAAAAACTAGTCACGAAGCACAGCCAGGTCGAAGTGAAATTTTGCGACGAGCGAGATCGGCCGTCCGTGTTGGCTTGGGGCGGAAGGCATTCCTTGTCCGGCCGTGGGAGTGGGCATCGCGGGTCGGTGATTCGCCAATCCGCTCGCCGTGGCCGGCGGCCGGGTTCTGCTTTGCAACAGCCTGATTCCCGCAGGAAATGCGTTCCCATCGCACCGCCGGGCCGGGGCGCGTTTGACACTGCTTCTGCGCCCCTGCTAGCCTGTGCGCTCCTTGAGCTGTCGCATGGACTACAAAGACACCGTCAACCTGCCGCGCACCGACTTCCCGATGAAGGCCGACCTGGTGTCGCGGGAGCCGCAGCGTCTCGAACGCTGGGCAGCGAGCCGCCTGTATGAACGCATTCAGGCAGCGCGCGCCGGCGCCCCCACCTTCGTTCTGCACGACGGCCCGCCCTTTGCCAACGGCGACGTCCACATCGGCACGGCGTTGAACAAGATCCTCAAGGACATCGTGATGAAGTCGAAGTCGCTGCGCGGTTTCCGTGCCCCTTATGTGCCGGGCTGGGACTGCCACGGGCTGCCCATTGAGTTCAAGGTCACGCAGGAGATGCGCAGTGCCGGCGAGACCCGCGGCGACGCCGCCACGATCCGCAAGGCCTGCGAAGCCTACGCGCGAAAGTTCATCGACCTCCAACGGGCCCAGTTCAAGCGCCTCGGCGTGCTGGGTGACTGGGACAATCCCTACCTGACGCTGAACAAGGAATACGAGGCGGACGAACTGCGGTTGTTTGCCGACATCGTCGAGAAGGGCTTTGTCTATCGCGGCAAAAAGCCGGTGTATTGGAGCATCCCGTGTCGCACGGCGCTGGCCGAGGCCGAGGTGGAATACGCGGATCACGTCAGCCAGAGCGTGTTCGTCAAGTTTCCCGTGGTCGGCCAGCCGGGCGTGAGCGTGGTGATCTGGACCACGACGCCGTGGACGCTGCCGGCGAACCTCGCCGTGGCCTACAACTCGACCTTCAGCTACTCGCTGGTGCTGGCGGGCGAGGAAAGCTTCATCGTCTCCACGATGCTCCTGCCCTCGGTGGCGGAGAAGTGCGGTTGGAACGGTTATCAAATTCTTCGCAGCCTCGATGGCGATGAGTTGAGCCGGCTGGAGTTCCAGCATCCCTTCTGCAAGCGCACGGGCCGGTTGTTTGCCGGCGACGAGTTCGTCGAGAACACCACCGGCACCGGTTTCGTGCACATCGCGCCGGGGCACGGTCTGGAGGACTACGGGTTGGGGCTGCGGCACGGGTTGCCCATTTACTCGCCCGTCGATGACGACGGTTGCTTCGCTTACACGGACGACCTGCCGCGCGAGCAGCAGATGCCGGCCGAGTTCATCGGCAAGTCGATTCTCGAGAAGCACGGCAGATCGGACGCCAACGCCGTGGTGCTGCACGAGCTGCGCGTCCGCAACGCGCTGCTGCACCAGGAGAACTATCATCACAGCTATCCGCACTGCTGGCGCAGCAAGACGCCCGTCATCTTTCGCGCGATGGACCAGTGGTTCATCGAGATTGATCACGAGGCCTTCCGTGACCGGGCGCTGGAGGCGATCGCCGCGGTGAACTGGGTTCCCGACTGGGGCCGCAACCGCATCGAAGCCGCGGTCAAGTCGCGGCCCGACTGGTGCATCTCGCGCCAGCGCACCTGGGGCGTGCCCATCCCTGCCTTCTATGACGCGCAAGGTCAACCGATCCTGGAGGCTCGTATTGTGCGCCGGGCGGCCGACCTGATTGAGAAACACGGGTCGCAAGTCTGGTTCGAGAAAAGCGCCGCCGAGCTCTGGCCCATGGTAAAACCGCAGGATTGGTCCGGTCCGGACGCCGCCACGAAATCAAACGACACGCTCGACGTGTGGATCGACTCCGGGTCCTCTTCGCGCGCCGTCCTCGCGCGCCGCGCCGAGTTGCGCTCGTCGAGTTCGAATCTGCCGTTCCAGGCCGACATGTATCTCGAAGGCTCGGACCAGCATCGGGGGTGGTTTCAATCTTCGCTCCTGCTCTCGCTGGCCGGCAACGGCGCCCCGCCCTACAAGACCGTGCTCACCCACGGCTTCATGGTCGATGCCGACCGCGAGAAGATCTCGAAGAGCAAGCAGGGCCAGGGCGGCTACGAGAAGCCGCAGACGGCGGACGCCTACGTCAAGAAATGGGGCGCCGACGTGGTACGCCTCTGGGTGGCGTCGCAGGATTACCGCAGCGACATCGTCGTCAGCGAGGAGCGCATCAACAAGGTGGGCGAGACCTATCGCGGCCTGCGCAACACCCTGCGTTACCAGCTCTCGAACCTTTACGACTTCGATCCGGCGAAGCACGCCGTTCCGGACACGGAGTTGACCGGCTTGGACCGGTGGATTCTTGGGGAACTGGCCGCGTTGGAGAAGGACGTGGCGGCGGCCTACGAGGCCTACGAGTTCCACGTCGTCTATCAGAAGCTCAGCCAATTCGCCGCCGTCGAGTTGTCGGCCACCTACCACGACGTGGTGAAAGACCGGCTCTACACCGATGCCGCGAACACCCCGCGCCGGCGCTCGACCCAGACGGCGTTGCACCGGCTGGTAACGCGCCTGTGCCAGATGCTCGGGCCCATCCTGGCGTTCACGGCGGACGAGGCCTGGGAGTTCATTCCCGGCCGGAGCGCGGACGCGGTGCACTTGACGACCTGGCAGCCGACGGAGTTCCCCCGCTCGGAGGCCGAGCGCGGCGCGTGGGAGGGCCTGTTCAAGCTTCGCGGCCTGGTGCTGCCCGAGTTGGAAAAGGAACGGCAGGCCAAGACCATCGGCAAGGCCCTGGACGCAAAGGTGACTCTGACCGGGACGCATCCGCTCTTAACGGACGCCAAGACCCATTGCGAAGCCCTGCGCGAGCTGCTCAACGTGTCGCAGCTTGAAGTGCACGTCGAGCCGGGCAACGGCGAGCCCACCCTGAACGTCGTGGTCAGCAAGGCGACCGGGCTGAAGTGCGAACGGTGCTGGCACTGGGAATCGGACGTGGGAATCGCGCCGGAGCATCCGACAATCTGCGGCCGGTGCGTGGCCGCCATCACCAGCCGGCCGGCCGAGTGATGGCTTGGCGAAGACTCACCCGCGCGCAAACAGGTCCACGGCGGGCCAGTCGGTGATCGAGTCGATGGCCCGGTTCAGTTCGGGGTCGATGGCCGCGTCCGCCTTGTGGCCCCGTTGGGAGCGTTGATTGAACAGCGCGGCGAAGCTGATGCCATCGTGCCGGCGGACGAGGAGGCCGTAGGTGCCCGGCAGGCTGCCGGTGTGCCAGAAATTGACCGCGCCCGAGGACCCCACCGGCCACGCTCCAGCCGCAACCGTAGTAGGTGGCAGCCAGGCGGCCGTTAGCCAGACGGGCCACCGGCGGATCGGGCGGAGCGATCATTATCTGCAGGGATGCCTCCTTCAGCACCGGGCTGTGCCGAAAGTCGTCGAGCGCGGCGACAAACCGGGCGAGGTCCACCACCGAGGCCAGCCACCCACCGTGCGCATCCATGGCTTCAAGGTGGAAGCCGCCGTAGGGCGGTTGCACCTGCCTCTGCTCGTCGGAAAAAACGCTTGGGGCCAGCGAGGGTCTCGGCATGTAATAGCGCACCTCCCCCGGCACGCGGCCGCTCTGCCGGGAGGCGCCCAGTTGCATTCGAGTGATGCCGATCGGCTGCAACACATATTGGCTGACGTAGCGCGGGTAGGTCAGCCCTGTGGCTGCCTCGATGACCCGCCCCAGCAGGCAATAGCCAAAGTTCGAGTAGGCGTAGCGGGTGCCGGGATCGAAATCCAAGGGCTGGCCCAGCATGTAACGGATGACATCATGAGCCGTGGCCGGCGCGGGAACCTGCAGGGCCCGAGCGATCTCGATGGCCCGGAACATGGGATCGAACGACTTCTCCCGATCCCACCCGGCCGTGTGCTGCAACAGTTGCCGGACGGTGATTGCCTTCCAGCGTTCGTCGAGGTGGCGCCCGGGCGGCACCAGCCGGTGCAGTTTCAGCAACTCGAAGGGCCGCGTCTCCAGGCTCAGTTCGCCCTGTTCAACCAGCCGGAGCACCGCCACCGCCGTGATCGGCTTGGACAGGCTGGCGATGCGAAACAGCGACTCCGGTTCGACCGGGAGGCGTTCCTCGCCGGACGCCCAACCATAACCGCGGGCGTGGACCAGCCGCCGATCCTTGACCACCGCCAGAGCGCCGCCGGGGGTTTCCAGACGCGCCATGTAGTCCTGCATGGCCCGGTCGAGCGCGCCCGGGAACGCCGGCGGTGGCGGCGGCATTAACGTCGAACATCCGCCGGCCAGCACCGCGACGGCCGCCGGCCCGCACAGGCCGAGAAACTGCCGCCGGTCCATCCGGCCTCCCGTGGCCGAAGGTCCGACGCATCCCGAGGATTCGGACGGCGAATTCATGTTCGGTCTCATGTGGTCGTGTGAAACCGCTGCGCAATGGCTTCAAGGGCCATGTTCAGCCCGGCGTCGGCAGTTGTGAGGGCGGCGCGCGCGGGAACGGGGGCTTCTGTCTCAGAATTTCGACCGGAGCGCAATCCCTTTGCTC
>DATLZF010000412.1:0-5459 GCA_035574135.1 Candidatus Methylomirabilota bacterium | reverse complement strand
GTCGGGTCGCCCACCTGATCGTTGTCGGCCGCCATCGGCGCCACCACCGCCCGCCGCAGCATCTCCATCCAGTCGTCGAGGACCACGTCTCCGGAGGCTCCCAAAGCCCACAGGCGGGCCAGTTCGAGAGAGAGCGGAAATTGCTGGTGCCGCTGCTCGAAGGCGAGGAGCGCCTGTCGGAACAGCGGTGAATTCAATTCCGCCACCTCCAGCACCGGCTTGGAAAACGCGGAAGCCACCTCGGACACAAAGTCGCCTCGAGCCCCGGCAAACAGCTCGGCCAACCGGTTCAGCGCTCTCCCGGCCGCCTCCGGGTCGCTGCGCCAGACCGCCGGCAGGCGTTCTCGTTCCTGTCGCCGCCATGCTTCCGTTCGCGCGGGATCTACCACGACCAACGGCACCGGCGTGATCACATCCGTTGGCGCCACCTCACCGGGAGCGACGGCGCCGCACGCCGCGAAAACGCCCGGCAACAGGCCAACGGCCCGGATGCAGCCATAGGCGATGGCCCGCATGCACGACCCACGCCTCCACGCCTCCGGCATGATCCCGGCAACGCGGCAGTCGCTGGATGGACGAGCAGTCTCGATGGCACGAGCGTCGCCAACGCTTGCAAGCGGCGCAAGCGGAAACCCGATTACACAGACGCGCGCCGGCGGGTGCGAGCGGCGGAACAACTGGCCGACCCGGAGCAAGCGCCCTCTGCGCACCAGTGCGGCGGCAAAACGCGAGACGCACCCGGCGCTGTCATCCCCGCAGTGCCTGGCTCGAGGTGATGGGCGGGCGGCCAGCCAGGGCGCAGAACCCTTCCGTCCGCCGGGCTTTACAGAGTGGGCGATTGCCGCTTACAACGCCGGAGGTAATCGTTCCGCACCATGTGGCCCATAAACCGAATCTGCGTTGCCGTGGGGTTGCGCCTGTTAATGCCCCCCATGGTCGCCACCTTCATCGGCCTCGAACCCGCCGCCCTCGCCCAAGCCGAAATGCCGACCAACGGCCTCGTGTTGACATGTCAGAGTGCCGATGGCAAGCACAGCGATGTCACCGTGGCGGAACGGGTCGCCCTCTACGTCGAGGGAGGGGCGGCCCCGGCACCGTTCGTTCCGCCCGGTCCTTTCACCGCCACGTGGGAGGGCTCTCTCAACGCAGAACTGCGCACCGACTACTTCTTTCAAGTTGAGTCGCGTGGACGTTTCAAGCTCGAGGTCAACAACACGGCCGTGCTTGAGTCTCCGGGAGGGATAAGTCCCTTGAGCGGTGCCGTGCGACTCAACAAGGGCTCAAACGCCTTCCGCGCCACTCTCATCAGCCCTCCCTCCGGTAACGCCTTCGTGCGGCTTGCCTGGACCGAACGGGGCACCAACCCCGCGCCCATTCCGCCCGAGGCGTTCACACACCTGCCCACGGCGGCATTGCGCCGCGGGCAACGCCTGCACCTCGGACGAGAGTTGTTCCTCGAGCTCCGCTGCATTCGCTGCCATACCGACGCCGGCGCCACAGCAGGCGTCCCGGAGCTGGCCCAGGACGCGCCCGCCTTCGCTGGCCTCGGGGCGCGAAGACACTTTGACTGGATGGCGCGGTGGATTCTCGATCCGAAGGCGCTGCGGCCGAACGCGCGAATGCCCCGCCTGCTCCAGGGCCCTCATGCGGCGGAGGACGCGCAAGCCATCGCCGCCTTCCTCGCCTCGCTCCGGGAGGGAGGCGAAGTGCCCCTGCCACGAACCGAGCTGCAAACCCGGCAAAACACGCTGTCCGAGGGCGAGAACCCAACCGCCAGCACCGAACCCAAGCCTCTTTACGAGCGGCTGCGTTGCGGAGCCTGCCACAATCCGCCAAACGCCACCGAGCCCGACCCGAAGAAGCTTTCGCAAAAGCACGTGGCGGAAAAGTTCCCGCGCGGGAAGCTGGCGGAGTTTCTGCGCGCTCCCGAAGCACATTACGCGTGGACGCCAATGCCCAACTTTCACCTCACCGCGAACGAGGCCGGGGAACTGGAGGATTGGCTCTTCGCGGCGGCCGGCAGCCCGGAACTGAAGGGTGCTCCGACGGACCCGGCAACGATCGAGCGAGGTCGGAAGCTGGTGCAAACCAAGGGCTGCTTGAACTGCCATGACCTCCAACTCGAGAACACATCCCGGGCGCCCGCGTTGAGCGCGTTGGCCGGCCGGCCGGGGACAGATCTGGGCAAGGCGCTCGCGGGGGATTGCCTGGGCGACACGCCCCGGGCGGACTTTGGGTTTACGCCGGAGCAACGGGTTGCGCTCCGGGACTTCGTGGCCGCCGGCCTGGCGTCGTTGCGTCGCCATGTGCCCACCGAGTTTGCGCAACGTCAGGTCCGCATGCTTCAATGCGCCGCCTGCCACGGTGAGATCGATTTCGTTCCCCCGCTGCCGATTCTGGGAGGCAAGCTCCGACCCGAATGGATGGCCCGCCTCTTCGCCGGGGAGATTCGCCACAAACTGCGTTTCGATACGCATCCCAAAGGCGAACCTTGGGTCGAGGCACGCATGCCGGCCTTTGTTTCCCGTGCCCGGCCGCTCGCAGACGGCCTTGCCGCACAGCACGGATTGCCGCCCCGCACTCCACCGGCGCCCGCTCCTGATCCGGAACTGGCCAGGATCGGCCACAAGCTCGTCGGCAAGGAGGGCGGGTTCTCCTGCGTCTCGTGCCACGCCGTCGGTTCCATGCTCGCCCTGGAAGTCTTCGAGAGCGAGGGACTCAACCTGGCGTGGGCGGCGGAGCGCCTGCAACCCTCCTACTTCACCCGCTGGATGCGCAGCCCGTTGAGCATCGATCCCCAAACCAAGATGCCGACCTACTTCGACGAGGGCCAAAGCCCGCTTACGGATGTGCTCAATGGCGACGCAGAGCGCCAGATTCAGGCGATCTGGCACTACTTGCTACTCGGTGAGCGGATGCCCCGGCCAAGCGTGACCGAGTAGGTCACGGTGCCAGGTTCGGCTACGGCTTCTTCAGCTTCTGGAGCTTTGTCTGAATCACCGCCGCGCAATAAGGATGATGCGGATTCCGGCGGAAGAAATCCTGGTGATACTCTTCAGCGGGATAAAACGTCGGCGCCGGCAAAATCTCGGTGACGATGGGCAATGAAAAACGTAACTGGGCGTTCGCCTTCGATTTCTCGGCCGCCTTTTTCTGGGCTTCGTCGTGGCAAAAGATCACCGAGCGATACTGCGTGCCCACGTCGGCGCCCTGGCGGTTCGGCGTCGTCGGATCATGCGATTTCCAAAAAAGGTCGAGCAGACTCTCGTATGAGACGGCGGCGGGATCGAACTCGATCTGAACGACCTCGGCGTGGCCGGTGTCGCCAGAGCAGACCTGCTTGTATGTGGGATTGGGCACCCGGCCACCCGCGTAGCCGCTGACGACGGATTTCACACCCGGCAGCGTTTCGAACACGGCCTCGGTGCACCAGAAGCACCCGCTCCCAAAAGTGGCCAGTTGGATTTTCGCCGGAGCGGCGTTGGTTGTCGATTGTGCGTCGGCACTCATGGCAGATCCCAGAGGCAGAAGTGTGAGAAGGGTCAACCCGGTGGCCCCGCAAATCCGGGAGCTCAGCCGGCGCCGGCCCGGAAGGTTGAAAGCAGCCGTTGACATGACTTAGTTCAATCATGGTTCGCCGGCGAACCGTCAAGCTTGCACTCGCCGGGGAGGGCGATCAGAAGTGGCGCCCCCCGGCGGTGCCATGTCCCAACCGGGTTCCGTCGGGCCGAGCGAAACCCCGCGCAAGCCCCGGCGAATCCGAGAGCCTCTTCGACTCAGATGCCGATGCCGTGAACGTTTGCGTGAGCGAGGCCCTGCGTGGTCATGCCCCGATTGTGGCAGAACGGCACGGTGCGCGGCCGAACAGGGGGCAAGGATACCGCCGCACCACCCGGTCCCTTGTAGCCGAGCAGCCGGCGTTGCTTGATCATGTCTGCCACCACCGGCGGCACAAGGGATTCCCAGCCTGACTCGCCACTGCGAATGCGGGCCAGCACCTCGCGGGAGAAGATCCTGAGACAGTCTTCGTCGAAGTCGCGCACGCTTTCGATCAGACGATTCTCGATGAGATAGGCATAGAGGTGGCGCAAATGCGGCGCCACGCGCAGGTTGCCGGCAGTGATCAACGCCCCCGTGGTCTTGTCATAGAGCGGGTAGGCGTAGAGCTTGAGGTCGTTTTTGAACAAGCGGCCAAAGGATTCCAGGATGCCACCCGACAGTTCAGCGTAGTATTTCTCGTCGAAAATTTCCCGCAGCGTGGGCACGCCCATGACGATGCCGATCATCTTGCTTGTGTACCGGAACAGATACGCCGCCAGCTTGTAGAACTCCGCATAATTCGAGATCAGCACTGATTTTCCGAGCGCACCCAGAATGTCCGCCCTGTCCAAAAAGTCCTGGTGATCGATCTTGTTGCCGTCGGTCAGGTTCTTGAGCGTCATCTCCATCAACGTCACCACCGGCTCGCCCTGCACTCGGGGCTCCTGGATGAACTGCGCCTGAGCACACTTGAGCATGTCGAGGGTGGTGCGTGTCACCGGCCGGAAGCTGCCGCGCTCGATGAGAATGCATTTCTTGTAAAGCGCGTCAGCAGGCTGCACCACCGAGCCGTCGGCGTTGAACATCGCGGCCTGCGTCAGGCCATTCTGGACGAGTTTCAACGCCATCAACCGGTTGTCCACTCCGACAAAGGCGGGCCCGGAAAACTCGATCATATCCACCTCGACCCGATCCGTGGTCAGGTTGTCGAGGAGAGAGACGACCACCGTCTCTGGCTCCGCGTGATGATACAGCGCGCTGTGCAGCAAATTGACACCCATCACACCGAGCGCCTCCTGCTCGGCCACGGACTCCTTGTCGGTGAGGCGCACGTGAATGATGATCTGCGAGGGCTCAGACCGTGGCTGCACTTGGAACCGCACGCCCAGCCACCCATGACCGTCCTCCTTGCGCGAGTAGCTCCGGGTGGCGACCGTGTCGGCAAAAACGAAGAAGCGCGTGGTGTCACCCCGCTTGGCATTGAGCCGCTCCAAGAGCAGCCCAAACTCGTGATCGAGCATCGTCTGCAACCGTTGCCGGCTCACGTAACGATCGCACGGACCGTAGATCGCATCGCTGAACGTCATGTCGTAGGCAGACATGGCCTTGGCCACCGTCCCGGCCGCCCCACCGACGCGGAAAAACCAGCGGGCCACTTCCTGCCCCGCTCCGATTTCCGCGAAGGTGCCGTACTTGACCGCGTCGAGGTTGACCTGCAAAGCCTTGCGGTGGGTATCGAGAATCTCGCGTTTCATACTTGGAGCTGTGTGCTTTCGCCCTGGCGGTCTCCGGTCAGCGCGCAAACCCACGGCATTCACCCGGCACTCCGACTGAGGCTACTGCCCTAATCGGCGGCAGCCCGGAACCACTTTAACCCGGCCCGCGTCGCCGGCACGGACCGCCTGCCGATCTCACCGGGT
>DATLZF010000411.1:0-7775 GCA_035574135.1 Candidatus Methylomirabilota bacterium | reverse complement strand
TGAGGTTCAATTTGTCGAGGACGCTGGTCATGGCGCATCCGTTCGTCTCAGATCCGCCGACACCGTCCAGGTGAGGCCCGCCCCGCCCTGTTGCAGGGTGATGCGTTGCGCGTCCACCTGGCGGAACAGGAGCTGATCGCGCGCCGAGGACTTGCGAAGCGCGTCCACAAAGTCCAGCACCTTGTTGCGGTCCTCCGCCGAGCCGCCGGTGCCTGCAAGGGTGAGTTTGCGCCCGCCGTCGAAGCTGATCGTATCGACCACCAGTCCCTCGGGCAGGTTTTCGGCCACCGCCTTGTAGCAATCCAGCGCAGCCCATTGCAGGTCGATTTGATCCTGCAGCACGCGGACCTGTTCCTTGATCTGGATGGTATTGGTGTAGTTGAGCGCAGCGGAGCGAAGCTCCTGTTGGAGGTTGTCGTAACGCCACTCCGCCACTTGAACCAGGGCGATGTAGATGCCGGCAATGAACAAATACGCCAGGATCAACGCCCCGATGCCCCGCATCCACAACCGATCGACGAACTGCTGGCGGTAGCGCTGGGCGAACTCGGGCGGGAGCAGCCCGGCGCTGCCATTGGCCGCCACGGCGCGCCGGGCAGTCAGGGCCGCCAGTTCCGACGCCGGGGCGGGCGCCACGGTTTCGTCCACGCCGAACGGCAGGCTCCATTCGGCCAGGGTTTCCGGGGCGGCCACCAGATGGTATTTCGGCGGGCCGGTCAACCAACCCTCGACTTCGCCCGCCCAGGCCATCTGGGTCAACTGCTCCTGCAAGAGCGCCCCGCGCCGCTCACCGGCCGGGATGGGAACCAGCGCCAGGTGCCGCAGCGCGCCGCCATACCACCACGCCACCATGCACGAGCTTTTGTCCGTGCCCAACCCCGGGTAAATCCACGCGCCGTCCGCCGCGACGCGAGTGGCCCGCAACTGGTCCAGCAGCGGCACCTCCAAGCGGTCCGCCAGAAAGCCACCCGCTTCCAACTGCCCTAGAAACTCCTCGACGACGTGCCGCGCCACAATAACCACGATGGCCGTCAGCATCTCCCCGGCCGGCTGTTCGAGGATTTCGTAACTCCAGACGATCTGCGCCGTCGGCAGGGGCGAAAGCTTCTCCATCTGCAGGTCGAGCATGGACTGGATCTCGCCCGGTTCGCCCCTGGGCAGTTGGATGACGCGGAGAAAGACCTTCTCGGGCGCAAGCCAGGCCACGTTGAGCCGCGGCTGAAGAAGGGTTTCCCAGTCCTTGGCGATCAATTTCCGGGAGAGCGCCTCGGTGGGCAGTTTGGTTTCTTCGCGCAGGAGGTTGAACTTCGATCCCGAGGCGTTGAACTGCCAGAGCCGGCGGGACTCCGGGCCGGTGTGAAGGACGTTGCAGAATTGCCAGCGCGCCATCGTCGTGATTATTCCACCAACGACTTGAGGTGCTCCTCGGTCTGAGTAACCCGCAGCACTTCCTCGATGGTGGTGATGCCCTCCTTCACCTTCTTCCAGCCATCGTGGCGCAACGTCTTCATGCCGCCCTCCATCGCCTTGCTGGCAATGGTGGTGGCGGGCGCGCGGTTCATGATCAACGGCCGAATGGCTTCGGTGACGACCAATAACTCGTGGATGCCCTGCCGCCCCTGGTAGCCGAGCTGGCGGCAGTCCTCACATCCCGCCCCGTGCCAGATGCGCGCCACGCCGATGTCCTGCTCGGGGAACCCCACCTGACGCAGGTAGCCGGGATCCACCTGCCGCTCGGTCTTGCACTTCGGACAGATGGTCCGGACCAGGCGCTGGGCCATGATCGCCTCCACCGAGGAGGCAACGAGAAACGGCTCGATTCCCATGTCGATGAGCCGCGTGAAGGCACTGGGCGCGTCGTTCGTGTGCAGGGTGCTGAACACCAGGTGCCCCGTCAGCGCCGCGCGGATGGCAATCTCTGCCGTCTCCAGATCACGAATCTCTCCCACCATGATCACGTTCGGGTCCTGCCGCAGGATGTGCCGCAATCCCACCGCGAACGTCAGCCCGATGTCCGAGCGAACCGGGATCTGGTTGATGCCCTTCAGCTCGTATTCCACCGGTTCCTCGATGGTGATGATGCGCTTGGTGACGGAGTTGATGGTGCTGAGGAAAGCGTAGAGCGAAGTCGATTTGCCGGAACCCGTCGGCCCGGTCACCAGCATGATGCCGTGCGGTTTGACGATGATCTCGCGAATGGCGCGTTCCTCCTCGGGCGCGAAACCGAGCTTGTCCAGGGTGAGAAAGATCTTCCCGCGCGTCAGCAGGCGGAGCGAGGTGCTCTCGCCGTACACCGTCGGCACGGTCGAGACGCGGATGTCGATCTCCTCACCCTTGATGCGGACGTTGATGCGGCCGTCCTGGGGCAGGCGCTTTTCGGCGATGTTCATGCCGGCCATGACCTTGATGCGCGAAAGGATCGCAGCCTGATACCGCTTGAGCTGGGGCGGCATCGGGATCTGGTGCAGGATGCCGTCAATGCGGTGGCGGATGCGCAATTCGTCCTCGGCCGGCTCGAAATGAATGTCCGTGGCGCGGTTGGTGAAGGCCTCCCAGATGATCTGGTTGACGAACTTGATGACGCTGGCCTCCTGGTCGCCTTCGGTGATTTCCTTGTCCTCGCTGACGACCAATTCGAGCGGTTCATCCTCTTTGGCCAGTTCATCAAGGGTCTCGGCACCGACGCCGTAGTACTTCTTCAGTGCCTTGTCGATTTCGCCGCGCGTGGCCAGCGCGAACTGCACGGGCCCGCGGGCATCGAACTGCACCGCACCCAACATGGCGGCGTCGAAGGGATTGCTGACGGCCACTTGGAGGATGTTGTTCTGGAAGTCGGTGGGGAGGACGCCGTACTGGAAGGCGACCTTGGTGGAGATCTTGTTCCGCGCCTCGGTCGGCACGTTGAGCTTTTTGAGATCAACGAACGGCCAGTTGAGCCGGGCGGCGAGTCGCTGAAGGAACGTTTCCTCGGAGAGGCCACTTTCCCGGCAGATGAATTCCTGCAACGTCTCCTGAGAACCGCTGGCCACAGCCACTCGCCAAGCCTTCTGCCAGGCCTCGAGTTGCTCCGGCGCCGCCTGCGTGGCTTCGGCCAGCAGATGTTTCAGTGATACGTAGGACATGAGCCTTCACTCTCAAGTCGTTGGACTACAATACAGCGGAAGCTAGTAAAAGTTGCGATGAGGGTCAAAGTATTTAACCGGCGCATAGCGTGAACGCATCCACGCTAGTCGGCGCGAGGAGCAAACACTTGAGCGGCAATTTGCTGCCGTGCCGCCCGACGCAAGCCATCACCCACGCCTCGCCCGCGTCAACCGCACCGCCACGTGGCGCGCGTGGGGCAACACGAACTTCTTCACCTCCACGGTCACCGACTCGGGCTTGAACTCATCCAGAACCATCTCGGCCAGATCACCGGCCAGGGCTTCGATGAGTTCCCAATGGCAGCCCGTGCCGAAATCCATCACCCGCTGCGCCACGGCGGCGTAATCGATGGTGTGCGCGAGGTTGTCGCTCGCCGCCGCCGGCCTGACATCCAACGCCATGTCGAGGGTAATCAGCAGCCGTTGCGGATTGGCACGTTCCTCCTCCGTCACCCCGACGTGCAGGTACACCTCCAGATCCGCGATGGTGATTTGGTCCATAAATCGAACGCCTCGTCAGCCCGATTGCGCCCCCAAACGCCCCGGCGCGGAAGCCACGGCCTCCAGCAACACCCGGGTCGGCCGATTAAGGGGCAGCCGGAAGGCCTCTTCGACTGTTACCCACCGGAACTCGATCGCCTCATCGTTCAGTCGCACTTCGGCAGGGCCTTCACAACGGCACACATAGTTGAGCAGGACGAAGTGTTCGTCGCGATAGAATTCCTTCGAATGGATGCAATCCTGCACCAGGACGAAACGGATGTCGGCCACGTCCAGATTCGTCTCCTCTTTCAGCTCCCGGCGCAACGCCTCCTCGGACGACTCGCCAAACTTGATCTTGCCGCCGGGAATGCCCCACAGATTCGACCACTTGTGCGTGCGGATCATCAGCACGCACCCGTCCGGCCCCCAAATCAATCCACCGACCGTGACCACCGGATGTCGTCCGGCCGGCGCCTCGCCCCGCTCCGCCGGCAGCGGGTGGAGGCGGAGACCGTTCCGCTCCAGGATCTCCCGCAACTCCCCGAGGTGTTCGACGATCAAATCGGGCCGGGCCGCGCGCAGTTGCTCCACGCCGTTGTAACCCGTCAGCACGGCGCAGGAATGGATGCCCCCGTGCCGCGCCGTCTCGACGTCGTGCTGCATGTCGCCGATGAACAGGGTCTCTCCCGGCATCAGGCCGTGTTCGTTGAGGATTTCGTGAATCTTCGCCCGTTTGTCCCAGACCTCCACGTACGGGTGTTCGAGGAATTCGTGAAAGCCGGTCCGTCTGCTTTGCACGCGAAAGTGATCGCGATGCACCGTGCTGAGTAGAAACATTCGCATCCGCCGGCTGCGGCAGAACTCGAGGAACGAACGGGCGTGCGGCAACTCCACCACCGAATGCTGCACCTCCTTGAACCGGCTGTGGAACCACGCCTCCAGTTGTGCCAGCGGCACCTGCGGCGTGTGCCGCTCGTAAAAGCGCTGGAAGGGCAGACAGAATTCCGCGCGAAATTGCTCCAAGGTCATCTCCGGCAGCCCGGCCTGGCTGAAAACGTGGTTGGTCGCCTGCCACACGGCGGGCAGATCATCCACCAACGTGCCCGACCAGTCGAAGATGATGTTGCGAATCACGGCCGCACCGTAACAACCCGCAACAGGTTTGTCAGCCGGCCGATGAGACCTGGGACTCTGCAGGCACACCAGGCGAGCGAGGGCGCCAGCCGGCTCCCGAGTGGTGCCAGAGGAGGGAATCGAACCCCCGACCAAAGGCTTATGAGTCCTCTGCTCTACCGCTGAGCTACTCTGGCGACCAGAAGCGGGCGCACATATTGCCCGAAAGCCGGCCCACCCTGTCAATGGGGCATTTCGTTTACAGAGGACACCCAGCGGAACGAGAGGGGCCAGCAAGGACAAGGATCGTTCCCCGGGGAGGTGCAACGCGGAGTCTTCGCCGCGCTCCGGGGGCAAGCCCAAGGCCCTCCTTCCCGCTGGTCTTTTGAACCCGGGCGCGGCATGATTCGTCGGACAAGCCGATGAAGTTGAATTGGTCCATCGTGTTCGCCCTGCTGGGCTTCGCCGCAGGCAACCCGGCCACGCCGGCAGCCGCGGCCGGGTCGGAACCGGTGCCGGCCGGCGCCACCGTGGATTTCCAGCGCGACGTTCAACCGCTGTTGGAACGGCGATGCCTCGAGTGCCATGACGCCCGGAAGAACAAGGGCTCCCTCCGGCTGGATCGCCGGAGCGCAGCGCTCCAAGGGGGCGACTCCGGCCAGCCGGCCATCGTGCCCGGGCAAAGCGCCGCCAGCCTCCTGATTCACCGGGTGAGCCGGGTGGACTCGGACGAAAGGATGCCTCCCAAAGGCGAGCGCCTTTCTCCCACGGAGATCAACCTGCTCAAAAGGTGGATCGACCAAGGGGCCCCTTGGCCGGAGAGCGGCACGACCGAACGGGTACACTGGGCCTATGTGCCGCCGAAGCGGCCACCCCTACCGCCGGTCAAAAACCCTCGCTGGCCTCGCAATGCCATCGACCACTTCATTCTGGCCCGACTGGACCGGGAAGGGCTGGAGCCCTCGCCCGAGGCGGATCGGGCCGTTCTACTGCGGCGGGTCAGCCTCGATCTGACCGGCCTACCCCCGACGCTGGAGGAGCTGGACGCTTTCCTGGCGGATCGGCACGAGGGGGCTTACGAGAAAGTGGTGGACCGGCTGCTGGCCTCCCCGGCCCATGGGGAACGATGGGCGCGGCCGTGGCTCGACCTGGCGCGCTATGCGGACACGCAAGGCTTCGAAAAGGACAATCGCCGCAGCATGTGGCCCTACCGCGACTGGGTGATCGACGCCTTGAACCGCAACGTGCCTTTCGACCAGTTCACCATCGAACAACTGGCCGGCGACCTCCTTCCGGGGGCCAGTCAGGCCCAACTCATCGCGACAGGCTTCCACCGGAACACCATGACAAACACCGAGGGCGGCACGGACAACGAAGAGTTTCGCCACGAGGCCATCGTGGACCGGGTGAACACGACGTTCGCCGTCTGGATGGGCAGCACCTTCGCCTGTGCGCAGTGTCATAATCACAAGTACGACCCCTTCACCATGCGGGAGTATTACCGCTTCTACGCCTTCTTCAACCAGACCGAGGACGCAGACTACGACGACGAGAGACCCACAATGAAGGTCCCGACGCCCGAACAGGCGAAGCAACTGACCGCCTTGCGCGCCGAGATCCGCCGGCTCGAAGACGCCTTCAAGGCCGCGGCCAGCCGGGATGAAATCGCGCAGGCGCAACGGGAGTGGGAGTCCCGCACGCGACGGGCGTTGACGAATTGGGAAACACTCGACCCGATCGAGTTCGTATCCGAGGGGGGCGCCACGTTGAGCAAAACCCTCAGCAAATCCATCCTCGCCGGCGGGATCAATCCCTCGAACGACACGTACCGGATCACCGCTCTCGCGCCGGCCGGGCGGCTCACCGGGGTGCGGCTGGAGGTTTTGGAGACCGGGGAGACCAAGGCCCTCGGCCGCCATGAGAAGGGCGGCTTTGTGCTCAAGCACCTCGAGCTGGTGGTGAAACCGCCGACGGCTCCGGCGGCGCGGCCGGTGGCATTTCGGAGCGTCGCCGCCGATTCATCGCAGAAGGGCTTTGACGTGACGAACCTGCTGTCCGGCACCGGCGAGGGCTGGGCGGTTGCCGCTGCGGACCCGGCGCAGCGCGTGCGGCGCTCGGCCTACTTCACCCTGGCCGAACCGCTGCAACTGCCGGCGGCGACGACCCTCACCTTCACCTTGCGGCACAGCGACCGCCATCCCGGCGCGAACCTGATGCGGTTTCGTCTCTACACCACGAGTTCGGACGAGGTCGGTCCGCCGGCGTCGCTGCCCGCCGAGTTGCGGTCCGTGGTGCTGGCGGATACTGCCGCGCGCACAGATCAGCAGGCGGCCCGCTTGCGCGAGTATTTTCAATCCGTTGCGCCCGAACTGGCCCCCCTGCGCGAGCAACTGGCCGCCCGACGCAAGGAACTCGCCGACCTCGACGCAACGATTCCGATCACGTCCGTGCTGCGCGAGTTGCCGGCTGACAAACAGCGGACGACCCACATGCTGGTGCGCGGAAACTTTCTGAATCGCGGCGAGAAAGTGACTCCGGGCACACCCGCCGTGCTGCATCCCTTCCCTGCGGGCTATCCCTCGAACCGCCTCGGCATGGCGCGCTGGCTGGTCGATACCAACAACCCGCTGACCGCGCGCGTCATCATGAACCGCTTTTGGGAGCAATACTTTGGCCGCGGGCTGGTCGAAACCGTGGAGGAGTTTGGCGCCCAGGGGGAGCCACCCAGCCATCCCGAATTGCTCGACTGGCTGGCCACCGAGTTCATGCGCGTGGGCTGGGACATGAAGGCGATGCACAAAGTCATCGTGATGTCGGCGACCTACCGACAAAGCGCGCGTGTGACACCGGAGTTGCTCGAGCGGGACCCGAACAACCGTCTGCTGGCGCGCGGGCCGCGGGTGCGCCTGGAGGCCGAGATGATCCGCGATCAGGCGCTGGCCGTCAGCGGCTTGTTGAGCCGCAAGATCGGCGGTCCGAGCGTGATGCCGCCGCAACCTGAGGGCTTCTGGCAGGTGGTCTATAGCGGCGACAAGT
>DATLZF010000410.1:0-4811 GCA_035574135.1 Candidatus Methylomirabilota bacterium | reverse complement strand
GGAGTTTTGTTTTGGTTTCTCCCGCAGGCGTGTATCGGCCGTGCGCGCTCTGCCCGCCGGTGTCTCGACAACTCCTCACGCCACCCAGCCGCCGCCGTTCACCGCCGCAGCCTGCTCCGTTCGCGTTCGCGTACGCCCACGACGGACAGATCGATCGGCTTGAATCCCCGTGCCCGCGCCAAGGAATCCGGTTTGAGCCGAAAATCGAATCGCGCGGCATCCATGAACCCCGGGTCGGCGAACACGGAGTGCGCGTCATGCCCGCGCGCCTGCCATTGACTCCACGCGGCGCCCGCCATCTTCAAGCCCGGCGGCACACCCGGCGCACGCCGATCGCAGTAGATGTTGCCATCGATGTGGAAGCGGTCGTTGCGCCAGTTGCTCCCGAGCAAGGTGCCGGAGTCAAAGATCACGATGTTGTTTGTGAAGTAGAAAGAGATGTGCCCCTCGTCCCGCGTTCGCATCAGTTGATGCTCGCGATTGAAGGCAAAGATGTTGTTCCGCACCACGTTCTCGCGGCCGTAGTGCTGGTGGAAGCCGGCGCTTTTGCAGCGATAGACCACGTTGTTTTCCCACACAATGCCCGTGCTGCCCTCGTCAGCATAAAGCCCCCAGCCACCATAGGTATGGGCCTCGATGTCGTGGATGAGGTTGTTGCGCACCACCGTTCCCTTCTGGATGCCGAGCGTGTAGATACCGCCCATGTCACTCAGCAGTCCCTGTCCCACGTCGTGCAGGTGATTGAACTCGATGAGATTCGCCCGACAGGCCGTCTCCTGGTAACCCCAGTTCCAGCCCACCGAAATGGCCGTGTAAAACAGATCGTGGATGCGGTTGTGCGCGACCCGATTGGTGCCGCTGTGAAGAACGAGCACCCCAATCGCGGAAGGATAGACGCGCCCCAGAGCCCGCAGATGATTGTCGGTGACGACGTGCGAGTGGTTGGCCGCGAATGCATCCGGCGTTGGCGACGACTCCCCGATCCGGACTCCGCCCGCGCCCAGGTCAAACAAATCGCAACCGACCACCGCGTTGCCCTGGCAAGCACGGCCGAAGTCCACGCCGTAGCCCGCCAGATGCTCCAGTGTGCATGCCTCGATACGGCACCCGACCGCCGCCTCGAAATGCAGGTCGCCCCGAATCCGCACCGCCGCCTGCACGTCCGTGTAGCCGTCCGCCGGCAACGACCAGTCCGTATGGCGAAACGTCAGCCCCCGCAAGACGACAAGCCGGATCGCGCGGCGACTGGAAGCGTCGCCCCGCGCCTCCAGTAACGCCTGCAGCCGCGGCGCCACGACCTCGGCGCGGGTCAAATCTTCGCCGTCGGGCGCCAGGTAGCGAATCTTTCCCGCCTTCACATCGAGCCACCATTCGCCGGCGGCATCAAGCGCATCGGGCACATTTTCGATGAAGTAACGGGCATTGACCTCACGCGTGTGAGAGGCCGCCGCCCCGACCAGGGTCATGAGGTTGCTCGTCGCCACGACCTCGCGGATTGGTTGCCGAAAGGTAGTCCACTTTTCAAACCCCACCACCTCCGCTCCCGACTCGCCAGCCCAAGCCGGTTTAAATTCCCCCGGCCGATACCGGAATCGCACGGGCTTGTCGTTCAACCGCGCCCCCTGCATGGTGAAGAACTGGCCGACGTTCGGCGTCCGCGCACGCACCACCCGCCTGCCGTTGACAAACAACGAGCGCGGCCGCCACGTGCCGGCAGCCGCCTCGGGGAGATCAGCCTCCCACAGCCCTGGTCGCCCCGCCACCCGCCTCCACCCGGTGATGCGCCGCCCGCCGCTGAGGACCGGCCGCTCTTTCGGATACGCGGCGATCAGCAACGGCTTTGACTCGCTCAAACCCGAATCCGCCTCCGTCAGCCCAACGGGTTCGGCCAGTTCGTAGGTGCCTTCCCGAATCAGAATCGTGATCGACTCGCGCGCGTTGCCGGCCCGAAACGCCCTGGCCCGTTCCAGCGCCATTGCCAGCGTCGCCACCGGCCCATCCGTGCCATCCCGCGTCGGCCGGGCGGACCGGCCGGACCATGCATCACGCCCATTGGTTGCCACATAAAAGGTTTCCGCACGCAAGGGACTCCCGTCGAAGACACTCATCACCAGCGCCAGCACGAGCGAACGAGGGCCAACGAGGAAGGAGAACGAAAAGCATCTGCTCACGCCGTAACCTGACGCCCCCAGCGGCCGCCGCATTCGCTTTCGCACATGGTTTGCACCGTCCCTTCTCGGACGCCTCGCCTGCGGTCGGCGCACCACGACGAGTCCGGCTTTTCTATTCTCGCGTTTCGAACCGCCCGATCCAATATCCCGCCATGCCCTCTAAAGCCACGAACCACGAACCCCTGGTCGAGGCCGGGCCTGCCCCGGCCGTCGGCAAGTGGGCTGGTGCCACCGATCGGGGCGAACACCCGCCCCGCCAACAACGGGGCGGCACGCTTCGCCCCATGCCGGCCCTGACCGGACGGCCTCTCCGAACGCTCTCGTTGCCGCATTTCTCCGCCTTGACCGGAAGATGAAACATTCACGCCGCGACTTCCTCAAAACCACGACCACCGGCGTGGCTGGCCTTTCCCTCGGCGACCTGCCTCCGCATCTGTTTGCTGCGGCGGCACCGACCATCTCTGGCTCCGCGCCTTCGCCCGGTCTTCCGGCACACCGTGCGCTGTCGCTCGAAGGCTTGCATGCCTATGCCGACGCCGAGAGCGTCCTGGCCGGACGCACCATCTCCTTTCACGTCAGCAGCACGGTGCCCTACCGGCTTTCCATCTGCCGGCTCGGGCTCAAGGTGGATGATCCGGCGGGTGACGTGGTATTGCACCGCTTCCCCGAAGCGCCGCCGCGACCGCAGTCGATCCACCCCGGTTCCTACGTCCATGTCGCCAAGTCCGTGCCGCCCACCGACGCGCTGACGCTCGAAGTATGGGTTCGCCCCTGGAAACTCAGCGACGGTGCCGGGCTGATCACGCAGCGCAGTCCGGCGTCGTCTCATGGTTTTGGCGTGCACCTCACCACGAAGGGAGCCGTGACCTTCGTCCTCGGCCCGTCGAGCCGCGTCTCCGCCGATGGCCGTCTCGGCACCGGGCGCTGGCATCACATCGTCGCCACCTGGGATGGAACGCGGATGGCTCTTTGGATCGACGCCCGCCGCGAGGGCGAATGGCCGGCGCCGGATTTGCCACGCACGGCAGAGGCGCCGTTGTGTCTCGGCGCTTGCGCCCATGCAGGGTTTGCCGACAACTTCCTTGATGGCGACCTCGCCATGCCGGTCATTTACGACCGGGCCTTGACGGAAGCTGAAATCCGGGCCCGCTTCGCGGCCCAGGGCCTGCAGCCCGCGCGCGGCCGGCATGTGCTTGCCTGCTGGCCCCTGACCGAGGAACGCGGGGACCGCATTCACGACATCTCGCGCCACCGGCGGCACGGACTCATCGTCAATCACGCCACCTGGATGATCGGAGGGCCGAGTTTCAATGCCGAGGTGCCCCGCTTCGCGAACTACGACCCGGCGCGCGACGCCGGGCGCGGTCATGGCCTGCGCCTCTGCGCGGACGATCTCTACGACTGCCGCTGGCAAGCGGTGCATAAATTCGGCGTGCCGGCGAATGCACGCCCCGGTCTGCACGTGGCCCGTTTTGAGTTCACCCTCAACGGCCGGCCGCACCTTTACCACACCACCTTCCTCGTGCGCCGGTCCCCGCGACGCGGGCGGGCGCCACTGCTGGTTCTCTGCGCGACCAACACCTGGCGCGCCTACAGCGGCACGCCCTTCGCGGCGAACAAGCCGGAGTTGAAGCAGGTCTGGGGCACCGGCGGCGGACCGGAACTGCCGAACAAACCGCCGGCCTTCAACTTTTACCGCGCCCACTCCGGCGGTCAGGGCACGTATCAGCAGGGCCTGCGCATGCCCTGGCCCGCCGCCGGACCTTACATCCTCTACGGCGGCCCCACCGATTACAGCCACCTGATGCGGGCGGATCGTTTCCTGCATGTCTGGCTGGAACAGACCGGCTACGACTTCGACGTGGCCGGCGACCTCGATTTCCATCGCGACCCCGACCAGCTTCGGCACTACCTGGCCTTCGTCATCAACGGCCATAGCGAATACTGGTCCGAGCCGATGTATCGCGGGCTGGAGAAGTATCTGCGCGGCGGTGGCAACGTGATCGTGCTGTCGGGCAACTCTCTGTTCTGGCGCGTTACCTACAACGACGCCGGCACCATTCTCGAGTGCCGCAAGGTGGATGCGCCCGGCGATCAGTTGCCGCGCTCGCGTCGGGGTGAATGCTGGCACAGCCACGACGGCCGGCGCGGCGGCATGATGCGCGAGTGCGGCATGCCGGCCTGGCGGTTGATCGGGCTGGAGACCCTGGGCTGGAACAACCAGGGAAACCCGGAGAACTTCGGCCCGTTTGTGGCCGAACTGACCGACCACTTCCTGTTTAATCGCCCCGAGAAAACGGGCCTGCGCTCCGGCGAAAAATTCGGCTGGGCCGGCGAAGGCCGCATGCCGATGGCCAACGGCCATGAGTTTGACATCCGTCTCTCAACGCTGGCCCGTTTGCAGGAGCAGCCATCACCCCCCGGAGCCGTCCTCCCGTCGGACCCCCCGGGCATGGTGCGCCTGGCCAACGGCATCATCCCATGGAAAAAAGGCGGCGCGGCCTTTGATTACTTCTTCCGTCCGATCAAGCCGGACACAGATCAAGGCGGCGAAATGATTTACTGGGAGCGGCCCGACGGCGGGCGCGTGTTCAACGCCGGCTCGATCGGGGCCGGCTGGGCGCTGCTGGCCGACCCGAA
>DATLZF010000409.1:0-2774 GCA_035574135.1 Candidatus Methylomirabilota bacterium | reverse complement strand
GGCTGGGTTTCGCGGTCGTCGCCGACGAGGTACGCAATCTCGCCCACCGCAGCGCCACCGCGGCCCGGGAATCCGCCGCCCGCATCGAGGACTCGATCAAGAAGAGCCAGGACGGAGCGCGCATCAACGATCAGGTCGTGGCCAGCCTGCGGGAAATCGCCGGCAAGGTGGAGGAAGTCGATCAACGCCTGGCCGAGGTCGTCACCCGCGCCCGCCAGGTCGATGGCCGCCTCAACGACATCGTGGGCAAGACTTCCAACGTCAGCCACGCCGTCGCGGAGATTGCCGGCGCTTCGCAGGAACAGTGTCAGGGTCTGGGCCAGGTCAACGCAGCCGTGACGCAGATGAACCAGGTCACCCAGACCAACACGGGCAACGCGGAGCAGACAGCCCGCCTCGCCGCAGAACTGATGATCCACGCCGAGGAACTCAACCGATCGCTCGGCCGGGTCGAGTGCGTCGTCAAGGGCCGGCAACGATCCGCAAGGCCGGCGCTTCAACCTCTCCCGGCACCGGATGCGCCCATGTTCTCCGCGTTCACTTCACGCGCCGCGGAGCCCGCTGTTCCTGCGCCCGCCACGAGGGACCTTTAGCTTGGGAGCGGCACAGCGCCTTCGGAGTCTCCGGCATCGACTCCGACGCCGCCAGCGAACTCGAGGCATCAGCCCGCTCAATGCATTTCCCTTGGTCAGCGATGTATTGGGCTTGGAACCGGTGGTTGAGCGACTCCGGCCGCCTTGTCGAACCACGACGGACTTCTCCAGCAACACCGCGCAGCCGCGCTCGGCCGTCTCGGCGAAACGATCTGGCAAACTGGCATTTATCACCGCTTCCCATCCCCGGAGAGATTGTTTATACAGATCCGCCACCGGTGGTGTCTATCCGGTGAAATTGTGACCGAGCACTGGTGCCAGCCACTTTACGAAGCGAAGGCCGCCGAGATTCTCCTCTACGGCCGCGCCCTGGGGTTGAGCCACAGTGAATCCGAAGATGTGCTGCAGGAGACGTTTCTGGCGCTGCTGGAGCGGGACGCGGAACCCGAGCAACCCCTCCGTTACTGCCTGCGTGCCTTCCGCAATCGGGCTTTGAACTACCGACGCAGCTTGTGGCGCCGGCTGACCCGCGAGTTGGAATCCATCCGCTGGTTCGAAACCGCCTCGGAAGAATCGGGCCGGGAACAGGTCGCCGTCAGGTGCCTGAGCACCCTGCCGTCTAACCAGCGCGAGGTCATCGTCCTGAAGATCTGGCACGGATACACGTTTGAAGAAATTGGCGAACTGCTGGAGCTCTCACCCAACACGGTGGCCGGTCGCTACCGCTACGGGATGGAGAAACTCCGCGTTTGCTTAAAAGAGCAGGATTATGAACGAGTGGAACGAACTGGAGAATCAATTGCGTTCCTGGATACCCCGGCGCCCGTCGGACCGGATTAAGGCGCGCCTCTTTGCGCCGGCATCGGCCGCCCGCGCGGCGGCGGGGATAACCGGGATCGAGACACAGGTGGGCCCGGCGGCGTGGCACTGGCTGGCGCCGGCCATGGCGGTGTTTTGCCTCGGCATGTTTGTGGCCGGCCGGACGCCCAACGTGCTGCCCGGTTTTGCCGGCATGAATGCCTCCGGCCTGGTGGCGACGGCCGCCTTCGACGATCCCCAACTGGCCAGCTACAGCGGCACTGCGCACCACAGCGACGCCAACTATCCGCCCGTTACCAGGTTCATGTCGCCCCACACTCCGAGTCCGGCTGTCGCCCCGGTCCTGCGGCCCTCCACCAACGTTTCGTTTCCTGTCGAATGAGCCACAAATCGCCACCCAATCCGAAGAATTCGTCCGCACCTCCACCCAAGCCCGGCGAAGCTAAGCCGCCGCTGGTGACTTCAACGGTCCCGGCCACCCCCGCGCCGCCGCTGTTCCGGCGTCTCGACTGGATGTGCTTTGCCCTGACCACGCTGGCCACCTTCCTCGGCTACTGGTGGACGCTGGCGCCGGACGTAACCTTGGAGGACTCGGGCGAACTGGCCGTGGCCTCGATGTACGCCGGGGTGCCTCATCCGCCCGGCTACCCGGTCTGGACTCTCTACACGTGGCTGTTCACCGTGCTCTTTCCCGTGTCGAACATCGCCTTCCGCGTCGCGGTCGCGTCGGCGGTGGCGGGCGCGTTGTCCTGCGGGCTGATCGCACTGATGGTTTCGCGCGGCAGCAGCATGTTCCTGGAGGGCATCGCGGATTTCAAAACGCTGGAGCGCAAGTGGGAGAGTGCCCTGTGCCTGGTGGCCGGATTCGTGGCCGGAATGCTTTTCGGCTTCAACGGATTCATGTGGAGCCAGTCGGTGATCGTGGAGGTGTACACGCTGAGCGTGCTCTCCATGACTCTCGTCATGGTGTGCCTGATGCGATGGATTTACGCTCCCGCCCAGCATCGCTACCTCTACGCCGCGTTTTTCTGGTTCGGCATCACGTTCAACAATCACCAATCCCTCATGGTGCTGGCCATGGGTCTGGAAGTGGCCATCATCGCGGCCCAACCGAAACTCGGCCGGGAATTGCTCTTCTGGAACACGCTGATCTACCTCGGCGGGCTGGTCGGCAAGGAGATGGGCCTCATCTCGGTGTTGAACGACAACACACCCCTGCTGCTGGTCTATCACGCGGTCGGCCTGTCTTCTTTGGTCGGCTGGCTCATCCTCGTGGCCCGGCTCAAGATCAAAGGGATCGAGATTGCCCGAACCATCGCTCTGGCGGCATCGCTGGCCTACGTGCTGGTGCTGATCGGCGCC
>DATLZF010000408.1:0-2525 GCA_035574135.1 Candidatus Methylomirabilota bacterium | reverse complement strand
ATGAACGCACCCCATTCCCGCCGCCATTTCGTGCGGCGCACGACGTTCTACAGTTTCGGCCTCGCGGCCCTGCCCTTGGTGGCCCGCGCGCAAACGGCCCGCAGCCCGGGCGAGAAACTGCTCGTGGGCGTCATGGGCCTTGGCCGCGGCCTGGATCACGTCAAGGCCCTGCAACAGATCGCCGGGGTCGAGGTCGCCTACCTCGCGGACGTGGACGAGGCCCGCCTGGCCCGGGCGCAGAAGTCCGCCTTTGCCACGGCCTCGCGGCCCCCGAAAACCGTGCAGGATTTTCGTCGCATCCTCGACGACAAGTCGATCGATGCCCTCTTCATCGCCGCCCCCAACCACTGGCATGCCCCCGCTGCCATCCTGGCCTGCGCGGCCGGCAAGCACGTGTATGTGGAGAAACCCGGCTCGCACAACGCCCGCGAGGCGGAATTGCTGGTGGCGGCGGCGCGGAAATACAACCGCGTGGTGCAGATGGGCAACCAGCGCCGGAGCTGGCCGGGCATTCGCGAGGCCGTCGAAAGGCTGCGCGCTGGCGCCATTGGCGAGGTGCGCGCCGCGCGCACGTGGTACGTCAACGCGCGCGGGGCCATCGGCCGGGGCCGGCCCGTCCCGGTGCCGTCGCACCTCGATTACAACCTGTGGCAGGGGCCGGCGCCGGAGCGGCCCTATCTCGACAACGTCGTGCATTACAACTGGCATTGGCGCTGGCACTGGGGCGGCGGGGAGATCGGCAACAACGGTCCACACGCCTTTGATCTCGCGCGTTGGGGGCTGGGCGTGGAGTATCCCGTGCGGGTCACCTGCACCGGCGGCCGTTACCATTTCCAGGACGACCAGGAGACGCCGGACACATCCCTCGCCACGTTGGATTTCGGGAAGAAGGTGCTCGTCTGGGATGGCAGCAGTTGTCACCCGCGGGAGCACGAGCACCTGCCGTTTGTGGCCTGGTATGGCGACCAGGGCACCCTCGCCATCCATGGCAACGGCTATCGCATCTTTGATCCCAAGGGCAAGCAGGTGGCCGAAGGATCGGGCCCCGGCGGCGACAAGGTGCACATCGAAAATTTCCTGCAAGCCATTCGGGGCGAGGCCCGGCCGAACTCCGAGATTGCGGTGGGCCAGACCAGCGTGCTGTTGTGCCACCTGTCCAACATCGCCTACCGTACCGCTCGCGCCTTGAACATCAATCCTCAAACCGGCCGGATCGTGGGCGACCCCGAGGCCGAGAAGCTGTGGGGGCGGGAGTATCGCCCGGGCTGGGAGCCGAAGGTTTGACCACCCCCCTGTTGAACTGTCCTATGAGATCGAATGCCCTCCGCACGACGGTGATGGCCTGCCTGACGTGTCTTGTGCTCGGCGCCTCCGCCGCGCCGCAAATCCACACCAGCCGCACTTCGCCCAAGCTGCTGCCGTTGCCCAAGGGCGAGGACGTGTTTCACTTCGTCGTCTTCGGCGATCGCACGGGCGGCCCGGCCGAGGGCATCAAGGTGCTCGCCCAGGCGGTCGAGGACGCCAATCTGCTCGACCCGGACCTGGTGATGACGGTGGGCGATCTGGTCAACGGCTACAACCAGACGGCCGAATGGCTGAAGCAGATGGAGGAGTTCCGGGCCACGATGGACCGGCTGAAGATGCCCTGGTTTCCGGTGGCGGGAAATCACGACATCTACTGGCGGCCCAAGGACGCGAAGAACCTCGAGGCCAAACCGCCGCGGGAGCACGAGGAGAATTACGAAAAGCACTTCGGTCCGCTCTGGTATTGGTTTGAGCACAAGAACACCGGCTTCCTCGTCCTCTTTTCCGACGAAGGGCATCCCGATGGCCGCGAGCGCAACTTCTCGGATCGCGAGCAACAGCAGATCAGCCGCACGCAGTTGGACTGGATCGCCGCCGAGCTGGAGAAGATGAAACGGCTGCGCCATGTCTTCGTGTTCCTGCATCATCCCTTCTGGTGGAACGAACGCTACCCGGGCAACAACTGGGACGAAGTCCACCGGCTGCTGGTGAAGAACGGTAACGTCCGGGCCGTGCTGGCCGGACACATCCACCAGATGCGCTACGACGGCGTGCGCGACGGGATCGGTTATTACGCGCTGGCCACCACCGGAGGTTCGCTGCCCGCCGGCATGGAGTACGAGTATTTCGGGCTGCTGCACCAGTTCAACGTCGTCACCGTGCGGCCGGACGGCTTTTCCATGGCGTCAATTCCCGTGGGCGGGGTTTTCGATCCCCGGCAGTTCACGCCGGAGCGGCATCTCGAAGTGGAGCGCGCCCGCTACCTCCTGCACGAGCTGGTCTCGCCGCCCATCGCGGTGCAGCCCGACGGCTCGGCCAGCGCGGTGTGTCAGGTGGCGGTGACCAATCCGTGTGCGCTGGCCATGGACGTGACGCTCCTGGCCCGGGCGGATGCGTCCTGGATCGTCGGGCCCGATCACCGTCACTCACGGCTCGCGCCCGGCCAGGGCAAGGTGTTCGAATTTGTGTGCGCCCGCGAATCTACCAACGGACTGGTCGGC
>DATLZF010000407.1:0-9886 GCA_035574135.1 Candidatus Methylomirabilota bacterium | reverse complement strand
GCCGTCACTTTCGGACTCCGGGTGCGGACTTTCCGTCTGCAGGTGCGCGAGGGGGCATTCGCACCCCGGTGCGGCGACGGACAGGGCCGGATCTCCAACAGGCTTCGGCCGCCGGCGCCGTTCCCACCCCGCACGCGATCCGCCGGCTCGTGGCCGCGCTGCTGGAGTGGTTCCAGGGCAGCGCCCGTGACCTGCCCTGGCGCCGCACGCTCGATCCCTACGCCATCTGGGTTTCCGAGATCATGCTCCAGCAGACGCAGGTGAAGACGGTGATTCCGTACTGGGAGCGCTGGATGGCTGCGTTGCCCGATGTGCGTGCGCTGGCCACCGCCCGCCCCGAGAGGGTGCTCAAGCTCTGGGAGGGGCTGGGCTATTATGCCCGGGCGCGGAACCTTCAGAAGGCCGCGCAGCAAATCGTGGAGCGGCATGGGGGCCTGTTCCCGCGCGACTTCGATGACATCCTGAAGCTGCCGGGGGTCGGCCGCTACACCGCCGGCGCCATCGGCAGCATCGCCTTCAACCAGCCCGTGCCCATCCTCGATGGCAACGTGATCCGGGTGCTGACGCGCATTTTTCATGTCACCGGCGATCCGCGCTCCAAGGCAGTCAACCGCCAACTCTGGGCGCTGGCCGAAGCCCTCGTGCGCGAGGCCGCCACGCGGCCGTTTGCCAGCCCGCAGGCGGCGGCCGGTCCCTGCTCTGCGCTCAACCAGTCCCTGATGGAACTGGGCGCCACTGTCTGCATCGCCCGCGTGCCCGCTTGTCCGGCCTGCCCGGTTCAAAGCCACTGCGCAGCCCGGCGCGAAGGGGTGGCGGAGCGACTGCCGCACCGGAGGAAACCCGCGACCGTGACAGCCCGCCGCTTCGCCGCCTTCCTGGTCGCACGTAACGGCCGATTCCTTGTCCGCCAACGGCCGGCCAATGGGGTGAACGCCGGGTTGTGGGAGTTCCCGAACCTGGAATTGATTTCAACGCGGCGCACGGCCCGGTTGGCGTTCGAGGAATTGTTCGGTCGCCGGCCGGCCCGGCTCGTCCGCGTCGGGCGGCTGAAGCATTCCATCACCCGCTACCGGATGACGCTGGAGGTCTATTCGGCCCCGGCGGACCCTGCGCAACTGGCCGCGCCCGGCGGCCGTTGGGTGCGGGCGGCGGATCTGGCGAAGCTCGCGTTCGCGGCGGCACACCGGAGGATTGTGGATGGGATCGCGACGGCGGCTCGCAGGAAAGGGACCGCGCCGGCCCCGGGCGCATGGGAGCGCGAAAGGCCCTGAGGGCCGGGACGGACCGCGAACCACCGACAACGAATCGAGGGCCCAAGCCCTACAGTCCCATCGTGGCGCGATAGAAGTAGTTCGTGCCGGCCGGGACCATGGTATCGACGAACTGCGCGCGGCCGAGGCGCGTGGTGGTGTTGGTGGCCACCGGCTCCCAGTAGAGGAAATCCTGCGAACGCTCCAGCCGGTACTCCTGGCTGGGCGTGCCACCGCGCAGATCGACGGTGAACTGGCCCGGCGCCGGCCCACGGCGTCCGGCGAGGACGGGCCGCGGCTCGAGGGCGCGATACAGGTTCAGGCGGCCGCCGGTGACGCACCGGCCCGCGAGGGTCGGAACCGGATCGGCCGCGGCGCACAGGCGGTCGATGATCTTCCAATACGGCTCGCCCGGGTAACGGTTCCAGATCAGCGCCAGGGCGCCGGCGACGTAAGGGGCGGCGAAGGAGGTGCCCGAATCGGCGATGTAGCCTGTATCAGACGGACGGCCAGCAGTGTAGCCGGTGGTGTAAATGAGGCTACCTGGAGCCGCGAGATCCACATTGGTAGCGCCAAAATTGGAGAAGGAAGCGCGCTGATTGAAACGGTCGATAGCCATCACCGACACGATATTGCTGAGGTTGAACGCGGCGGGGTACCGGGGCGAGACGTCGATGTCGACTCCATTGTCGTTGCCAGCGGCGGCGACAATGATAATGCCGGCCTCACCACACGCAGAGATCGCATTACTTAGACTGAAAGAACTGGTGGGACCCACCACACTCATGTTAACCACCCGAGCACCGTTTTCCTGCGCGTATTCGAGGCATTGGACAGCATCCGCGAAACTCCCGCCGTCCGAACCGATAAACTTGCAAACCATCATCCTAACGTCCCAAGCCACGCCGACCACGCCGCGGCTGTTATTGCCAACACCGCCGAGAATGCCCGCGACACGGGTGCCGTGGCCGGTTTCGTCCAGCGGGTCGCCCGCCGCGCAATTTCCGCAAAAGCCTCCCGAGGCAAAGGCATCAATCCCATGAATATCATCAACATAGCCGTTATGGTCGTCATCCCGGCCGTTGTTGGGGATTTCACCGGGATTGGTCCAGATGTTGGCGGCCAGGTCCTCGTGCGTGTAGCGCACCCCCGAATCGGTGATCGCCACAACCACATCGCCCGCCGAGGTCGAGATGTCCCAGGCCTCGGGCGCATCGATGTCCGCGTCGGGCACGGCCCCCATCTGGCCCGTGTTGTTCAATCCCCACAGCGCGCCGTTGGTGAACAAGGGATCGTTCGGGATGGCGGCCGGTTCGAGGTAGCCGTCGAGTTCGGCGCATTGCACCAACCCGCTGCGCCGATACCGCTCGACCAAGCCCGGTGCCGTCATCCCGGGCGGCACGCGCAGGACATGAATGTCGCCAAGCCGAGGAAAGCGCCACTGCACGTCGGCGCGTTCGCGCCCGTTCCAGGCCGCGAACTCCGTGAGCCGGTCCGGGCGTGGAATCACCAGGATGCGATCCGGCCGGTGCCGGGGTTGGGATTGTGGGAAAGCCGGAAGCGCGCCGGGGCCCCCTGTCACCATGGCCGCGGCCAGCCAACAGCAGAACGACTTTTTGCTTGGCATCTTGCGCGGGCCAAACTACCACAACTTCGCTCTTTGAAAACATCGGATTCCCGAATGCCGGGAATCTGAGGATGGCAGCCAAATGTCAGGGAACCCTGTGAAAATCAGGGACGGTTGCGCCACTGTAACGGGCTACAAACTCCCACTGCCACTGGCCTGGTGTGAGAGGCTGGGAAGGCGGGAGCGAGGTCAAGCCCGGAGTCAGGATATCGGTTTGGCTGTGCTCGTCCGGTCGTCCGCCATGCGCGGGCGGCCACTTCTCCGCCAAAGAGAAGGATGAGGCCAGGGTGCCGGAACCGTTTTCCGGGCCGATGTGTGGAATGCCTTCATTCGCCGCTTTGCGGGGACTGAAGGCTTTTTGCTTTCCGGCCCCGCGCTGGTCTCTCAACCCAAACCCGGTCCCGCTCCGGCGGGACCCGAAGAAAGATCAGTGTATGACCTGTCGCAGTTTGTCGGTGCTGGCCCTGGCCGGCGTGGTGTCCACCAGTTCCCTCTCCGCCCAGCCCTGGGCCACGGCCGTCATCTCCTACGAGGCTGGCGTCGGGGCGGCGACCAGCTACAACAACCCCGCCGCCGCGCTCGGGGAACCCTCGCGGACCGTCCCCGGCTGGCCCAGCGGGGAGGATCCGGTGAACCCGTTCACCCCGCCGTTCCTGGCCAATCAGCTCGTCTCGATCGGAGCCGGCGGATGGCTCACGCTGCAACTGGGCCAATCCGCCCTGAACGATCCCGGCCACCTCTTTGGCATCGATTTCATTCTGTTCGGGAACAATGGCTTCACCATCATCAACGGGGATTACTCCGGCGGCGGCATCACGGACGGCTCGCTTTTCACCTTCGATCCCCCCGGCGCCAGCCGCGTGTGGGTGAGCGCGGACAACGTGAGTTACTTCGAGTTGATCGCGCCGCCCGGCCTCTCGGCCATGGTGGACGGGCTTTTCCCGACGGATGCGGCGGGCAACTTCCAACGGCCGGTAAATCCGGCGCTGACCGGCGCGGACTTCGCCAACCAGGGGCTGGCCGGCATCCGCGCGCTCTACGACGGCTCGGCCGGAGGCACGGGGTTCGACCTCAGTTGGGCGCGGGATGGCGGCGGCAATGCCGTCTCGCTCGATGCCATCAACTACCTCCGCATCGACGTGGTCAGCGGCAAGCTCGAACTGGACGGCGTGGCCGTGGTGCCGGAGCCGGGCACCTGGGCGGTCCTTGGCTTGGGCACGCTGCTGGCTCTTGCGGTCGGGCAACGCGCGGGGCGCCGACAACTGTGACGGTTGCTCGCTGGACCTGCGGCGCGCCGCCGGGTTTACAACGGCGTCCGCCGGCCCGGCACTGCCCGGAGGGCAACCACCCATGAACACCACAGGACGCCGCGCCGGAGCTTGCGGCAACAGTGTCTCCGTTGAGCCGGCGCCTGGCCATCAGGCCAATGCCCGCTGCGCCGATCGCCGGCCGGCTCCGGTCCGCTCCAGTTGGCGTCCGTTCGCGTCCCTCGGCGGTGGGCTCGAATGGTGCCGGCCCGGAGCGGGGCTCCTGTTGCCGCTGACCCTGGTCCTCAATCTGAACGCCGCCACGTTCAGCGAGGATTTTTCCAGCGAACCTCTGGCGCGTGGGTGGCGTGTCTTCGGCGACGCGTCGCTGTTCGGCTGGAGCGCGGCCGAGCGGGCGCTGGCCGTCACGTGGGACTCCGGCCGGAGCAACAGCTACTTCTTTCAGCCCCTCGGGACCGTGCTGACCAAGGCGGACGACTTCAGTCTCGCATTCGACCTGTGGCTGGAGGACATCGCCATCGGCACCACGCCGGGCAAGCCATACACGTTTCAGATCGCGCTGGGCTTCGTGGGACTGCGGAGCGTCACGGCCACGAACTTCTTCCGCGCCGCGGGCGTGCACCCCGCTCACGGGCCGCGGAACGTTGTCGAGTTCGATTACTTCCCGGACTCGGGCTACGGCGCCACGGTGGCGCCCACGGTCATCTCGACCAACAACCGGTTTCGCTTCAGCGACAACCACCCCTTGGAAATGGCGCCGGGCCACCGTTACCACGTCGAGATGATGTACACCGCGCGCGACCAGACGCTGCGCACCACGATGACCCGCGATGGTGCGCCTTTCGGCCTGCCGCCCAGCCAGACGTTGCGCGCGTTGTCGCTCGGTGCGGGTGGCGGACTGGCCGAGTTTCCGGACTTTCGCGTGGACGCCTTCGCCGTGTGCAGCTACAGCGATGAGGGCCAGGGCGATCCCGAGTTTTCCGGCTCGATCCTGGCTCACGGCTTTGTGGACAACATCCGCTTCACCGTGCCCGAGCCGCCATTGCGCGCGGTGAGCGGCGGTTTTGCCGACGGAGCGTGGCAGGTGACGTTCGTGGGCCGCAGCAACTGGGTCTATGTGCTCGAACGCACGGTGGACTTCGTGTCGTGGCAGCCCATCGCCACCAACCGGCCCACCGCTGCGGGCACGGTCGCCTTGCTTGATCCCGTTGGCGGGGGGAGCGCGGTCTTTTATCGCATCGCCGCCGCCCGGCCATGAACACCGAACGGTTCAACCCGATAGCCGAAGTCGAAGACGCACCGCGAACGCGGTGCTCCGGAGCCGCACGACCGTGGAATGGCGAGGGCATGGGAGGGTTTGGGACGGGGCCGCCCGGTCGAAGCGGCTGCGGGGCCGGAAACCGGCGGTCGGACAACGAAGCGCCCTCGGTTCTCAGACTCGGTCCGCCACCACGCGCCGGCTTCACGCTGGTGGAGTTGCTGGTCGTCATCGCCATTGTCGCAATCCTGGCGGGACTGCTGTTGCCGGCCTTGGGGCGCGCAAAGGCCGCCGGCCATCGCGCCCGGTGCGTCGGCAACCTGCGCCAGCTCGGCCTGGCCGTGCAGATGTACTGGGATGAGAACGACGGCCGCGCTTTCCGCTATCGCGGCATCAGCACCAACGGCGGGACGGTGTACTGGTTTGGGTGGATCGAGTCGTGGAGCGCCGGCAGCACGGGTCAGCGGGCGTTTGATCCTTCTCTCGGGCCGCTTTACCCGTATTTGCAGGGCCGAGGCGTCGAGATCTGCCCTGCGTTGAACGTCGGATCGAACTTCCGCTTCCGCGCCGCGGGAGCGACTTACGGCTACGGCTACAACCTCCAGCTCTCGGCGCCCCTTTCCAAACCGCCGGTCCCGATCAGCCGCGTGCGTGATCCGGCGGGCACGGTCGTGCTGGCCGATTGCGCCCAAATCAACGACTTCGACGCGCCCGCGTCGCCCGAGAACCCGCTGGTCGAAGAGTTCTACTACGTCAGCGTGAACGACCTGCCGAACGCGCACTTCCGCCACAACCGGGCCGCCAACGCGCTGTTCTGCGACGGCCATGTGGAACGGGAGTTTCCCAAGCCCGGCTCGCTCGATCGGCGATTGCCCTCGGCGTGGGTCGGCCGGCTGCGCGATGAATGCCTCATTGTGCCGCCGTGAGTAGTGCCTGGGCCCGCGGAGGCGGCCGCCCTTTTGGATCATGCCGATGTGGCAGACGGCGTTTGGACGAGGCCATCCACAGGGCACGGCGGGAGCGTTGAATCTGGATGCCGCGCGAGGAATGGGCAGACGTCTTCGCTCAACAGACCGCGCAATCGGCGCTTCCGGTCTCGCCATCGCATCCCGCGCCGACTCCGGCATTGCCAAGTCGCGCTGCTGCCGGCACCCTGCCGTCGGCAACCAAATCATTTGTGTATGAAACTGCTTTCACTCACCGTCCTTATGGCAGCTACCGCCGTCCGCAGCCTCGCCGCCGAGACCGAGGATGGCTTCAAAACCATTTTTGACGGGAAAACCTTCAACGGCTGGAGAATTGGCGATGAGGCGGCCAAGGCGTGGCGAATCGAGGACGGGGCGCTCGTGGCTCAGGGCTCCCGATCCCACATTTTTTACGTCGGCGACGAGAAGCCTTTCAAGGACTTCGAGTTGAAGGTGGACGTGATGACCAAGCCCGGCTCGAACGGGGGCATCTACTTCCACACGAAGTACCAGGAGACCGGCTGGCCGCGGGCCGGCTTCGAGTGCCAGGTGAACGTGTCGCAGGCGGACTGGATCAAGACGGGCAGCCTCTATGGGCTTGTCAACATGGCGCTGACGCCCGCGCAGGACAACAAGTGGTGGACGCAGCACATCATCGTGAAGGGCAACCGGGTCACGGTGAAGATCGACGGCAAGACAGTGCTCGAATACAACGAACCGCCCGGTGCCGTGGCCGGCAAGGATTTCGAGCGCAAGCTGGGCAGCGGCACCTTCGCCTTTCAGGCGCACGATCCGAACAGCGTCATCTACTACCGGAATGTTCGGGTGAAACGGCTGGACTGAGCCGCAACCGACGCTCGGACAAAGGGGGGCGTGCCAGCCCGGGGCGCGCCCTCAAGCACTTCGGCTGCATCGTTGCGGCCGAGCCGGCTCCTGTACCGGGCGGCTTCGGCTTGAGCCGCCCTCACGACCCGTCTCGTCGTAGCGCCGTGTTCACCATCACGAGCTCTCCGAGATTCTCCAGCGTCAACAGCCCGACGAGAGAGCCGTCCCGCGTCACCGGCACGGTCCCACACTGGCCTTGCTGAATGAGCCGAAAGGCTTCATCCAGCGGCTTCCGAGCGTCGATGACGTCCACGTCCGTCCACATGGCATCCGCCACCAACGTGCCGGGCCCGCTTTCCGTCAGACCGCGAACGAGGTCGTTGCGCCGCAGCAGGCCGACGACCTGCCCGCCGTGGACGACGGGGAAGTCCTGTTGCGCCCCGGCGAGCAACTCGCGCGTGGCATCCTCCAGCGTGTCGTTGGGGGCAAGACAACGGAAGCGTGTCATCATCGCGTGCTCGACCCGCA
Source organism: Candidatus Methylomirabilota bacterium (assembly GCA_035574135.1). GTDB lineage: Bacteria > Verrucomicrobiota > Verrucomicrobiia > Limisphaerales > DATLZF01 > DATLZF01. The sequence continues at coordinate 2,165 of DATLZF010000407.1, read as the reverse complement.
GGCCTTCGACCGCGGCGTCCGTCGCCACCGCCTCGGCCTCCGCCTGGGCGCCGAGGTAAACGAACAGAGCGATGAACATGAGCATGGGGTTGTAAAAGAAGCCCACCAGAGCGAACAGAATTGCCATGCCCTGGCCCACCCGGGCGGCGATGGCCGTGGCGCGGGGCCGGCCCAGTTGCGTGGCCAGCAAGGCCCGCAGGACACGGCCGCCATCCATCGGAAACGCCGGGAGAAGGTTGAACAGAATCAGAAAGACGTTCACCCACATCAGGCGGACCAGGAAATGCCCTCGAAACATCTGGACCTCGAAAAGCTGGTTCAGATTCCGGAGCAGCACGAGCACGAGGAAGATCGTCAACGCGATCACCACGTTCACCGCTGGCCCGGCGATGGCCACCCAGAACTCCTGCATCGGCTTTTTCGGGATGCGCTCCAGCCGCGCCACACCGCCGATGGGCAGCAGGGTGATATCCCGCGTGCCGACACCGAAACGCCGCGCGGTCAGCGCATGGCCGTATTCGTGCAGCACCACGCAGGTGAACAGCGCCAGCACGAAGCCCACACCCTCCAGGGCTCGCGAGACGTCGTGCGCCCGGCCCAGATGGGAATAGAACACCCACCCGATGAAGAGCAGGAACGTCCAGTGCAGATGCACTCCGATGCCGGCAAAGGTGCCGACCTTGAGCGACCATCTCATCCTCAAAGCGCAAACGGGCCTGGCGTGGTCCAATCGCGAACTGCCGGGCGGCGCTCGCTGAAGCGGGTGCGGACGTTCACGACTTCTTCCGCACCGCGAATGTCCGCTGCTGTCCGGTGCGAGGTAGGATCACGGTGTAGCGATCCGCCTGCGGTGTCACGCTCAGTTTGATGGGGTGCGCCTCGCATTTTTCCTCCAGGTTGGCAATGAACTCGTCCGCCGTGTTGTTCTCGCGGTCCGCCCGGACGTTCTTGTGCACCTGATACATCGCTTGGATCGTCGGTGTGGCCCTGAGCGCGGCGAGGGCCGAGCCGGAGGTCCCCTTCCTCGGCCCGTTGTTCATCACCGAAACCGTGGGTGCCAGCGTCCGCACCAGGATCGGGTTGTTGCTCACATCGAGGCCGTGGTGGTTGACCTGGTACACGTCCACCTCGCCGATGCGGTTGGCAGGGCAGACCAGTTCGGCCTCGATGTTCCAGGTGAGGTCGCCGCCGTCGAAGAAGCGGAAGTCGCCGTATTCGAGCAGGAGCACGATGCTGTTGGCGTTGTCAGAAGTGTCCTTGGGCTTGGGTTGGTGGTCGGCGCAGAGGGGATTGGCCGGCTGACCGGCCGGGGCGGGGATGAACTGCTGCTTGGCCGCCACGCATCGCAAGGTCAGCCGCGGGGCGTTCTCGGGCTGCCGCAGCGGGATCACATCGCCCGGTTTCAGGACGACGCGCTGATCCACCTTCATTTCGCGATAGGGTTTGCTGGTCAGCCGCCAGCGGGTGTCGCGGGGGTTGCCGTCCGGGTCCTGCTCGGGCAGGCCGTTGTCATAGACGCGGCCAATGGAAAGGAGCTGCGCCAACTCGGCGGCGCCGCCGAAGTGATCGATGTGAAAATGGGTGGTGACGTAATGATCGATGCGCTTGAGCCCCGCCGTCACGGTGGCGGTCTGGTGAATGCGTCCGGCGTCGCGGCCGCCCGGATTCCCGGAGTCGATGAGCACCGATTCGCCCGTCGGCGTGACGATGAGAGTGGCCCCGCCGCCCTCGGCGTCGATCCAATAAATGTCCAGAGTCCCCGCGGCACCGCAGGCCGCGACCGCGGGCAGGCATAGCACGGAGGCGATCAGCGCCGTCGTGCGAAACAGGTGTGTTTTCATGGTTCGCTGGTGCGGACCATATCAGTTCGGCCCTCGATGTAAACCCGCTCCCGCTGGTGGTTCATTTCATGGATGTCGCTCCCGTCGGAAAGTCGTATCCTGCGGTCCGCGTATGAATGCCGCCCGCGCCCACGGCGAGACCGAGTTGATCATCGATGGCATGACGTGCAGTGGCTGCGCGCGTCACGTGACCGAGGCCCTGCAGAGCGTGCCGGGTGTCGGCGCGGCTGTGGTTTCCCTGGAGCACTCCCGCGCCACCGTGCGCTGGAGGGATCCCGCCTCGGCGGATGAAACCGCGGCGGTGCGGGCCGTGGAACGGGCCGG